>NZ_JBJLSJ010000041.1:0-41933 GCF_050871975.1 Kineococcus rugosus
CCGGCACCCCCCGGGCTCGGGGGGTGCCGGCCGTCCGGCGGTCAGCGGGTGGTCGCCCGGGAGGGCGTCACTGCATGACGAAGCTGGTCAGGTAGATGCCCATGACCTCGGGGACCTCGGCCCCCTCCTCGTCGTGCGTGGTGTACGCCTCGACGATCTTCGTCTGCAGCTCGTTCTTGAGGTGGTCGCGCTGCTCGGCGTTCTCCAGGTCCTTCATCGACAGGTTGGAGAACTGGGAGATGATCAGGTCGAACGCCTTGGAGCCGTCGAGGGCGTCGCCGCCGCTGCCGTGGCCACCCTCACCCTCGGCCGCGGCGACCCCCTGCAGGGCCACCCCGATCTTCAGGTAGTGCCCGTCGGCGAGGTTCACGCTGATCGGGTCCAGCGCGGTGACGGTGCCCGGGGTCAGCGTCGGGGTCGGGGTCGCCTCCGAGGCGGCGGCGGTGTCGCCCTTGGTGAGCAGGAACACCCCGGCACCGGTCCCGCCGGCCAGCAGCACGGCCGCGGCCGCGCCGATGATGATGAGCTTCTTGGCGCCGCCGGGCTTCGCCTCGCCGTCGGCCTTGTCCTTCTTGGCCATGGTGGCCTCCTTCGCGGTGGTGTCGGGTCAGTGGGCGACGTTGGACGCCAGGTTCGGCGAGATGCCCGCCGAGATGTCGGCGGTGGCGTCGCCCGTCTCGACGGTGCCCGTCGAGGAGGCGTCGGTGCTGCCGGTGGTGGTGTCGGTGGTGCCGGTCAGTTCCTGCGGGCCGTCGCCGGTGCCGGTCTGCTGCGCGACCTCCGGCAGCAGCGCCTTGACGGCGTCCGAGCTCGGCGAGGCGACGACCAGGTCGACGCGGCGGTTGCCGGTCAGGGCCTTGGGGTCCTCGGCCGGGTACAGCGGGCGGGAGTCGGCGTAACCGGTCCCGGACAGGCGCGCCACGGGCAGGCCGGCGGCGGCGAAGCGCTGCACGACGGTCATGGCCCGGGCCGCGGACAGGTCCCAGTTGTCGCGGTAGCGCGCGCTGCCGCTCAGCGGGAGGTTGTTCGTGTGCCCCTGCACGGCGACGTCGTTGGGCAGCGTCGCCAGGATCGGCGCGATCGCGTCGAGGACCTCGCGACCGGTCTGCTCCACCTCGGCGGAGGCGTTGGCGAAGAAGACGTTGTCGGCGACCAGGCCGACGACCAGGCCGTCGGCGGTGATGCGGTACGTCACCTGGTCCTGGTTGCCGTCGGCGGCCAGGGCCGCGTCGATCCGCGCCTCGATCTCGCGGTAGTCCTGGACCTCCTGCTTGGCGGCGTTGAGGTCCGCGGCGGTCTGCGCGGTGCGCGCCCGCTGCAGGACCTCGCGGTCCTCGCTGGAGATGCTCTGCTGCAGCGGCTGCCCGGTGGAGTTCGGCGCGATGTCGATGGGCATGTCGCCGTTGGTGGCCTCCAGGATCCCGGCGCTGCCGGACACCGCCTGGTTGCTGCTGCTGGTGCCCTTGGTGAGGCCGTCCTTGAACTGGGCGAACTTCAGCTGGTCGACCTGGCTGAGGGCGAAGAGGACGATGAACAGCGCCATGAGGACCGTCAGCATGTCGGCGTAGGCCACCAGCCAGCGTTCGTGGTTGGCGTGCTCCTCGTGCTCCTCGTGCTTGTGGCGCCGCTTGTGCGCTGCGGACATCAGGCCGCCTTCGCGTCCGGGACCGTGGTGCCCGGGGGCAGCAGGCTCTCGAGCTTCTTGGCGACCGAGCGCGGGTTGGAGCCGGCCTGGATGGCGAGGATGCCCTCGACGACCAGCTCCATCTGCGCGGTCTCCAGCGCCGACAGGCGCATCAGGCGGCTCTGCATCGGCAGGTACAGGATGTTGGCGCTGGCCACGCCCCAGAAGGTCGCGACGAACGCGCCGGCGATCATCGGGCCGAGGGCCGCGGCGTCGGACAGGTTCGCGAGCACGACGGTGAGCGAGATGACGGTGCCGCAGATGCCGACGCTGGGGGCGTAACCACCCATGTCGCCGAAGATCTTCGCGCCCTGCTTGTCCGCGGCCTTCTTGGCCTGGATCTGGGCGGTGAGGATCTCGTACAGCTCGTCGGGGTCGGTGCCGTCGATCGCGGTCTGGAGCCCGTTGCGCAGGAACTCGTCGTCGACCTCCTTGATGGCGTCCTCCAGGGCCAGCAGGCCCTCGCGGCGGGCGCGCTCGGCCATCTTGACGATGACGCCCACGGTCTCGCCGGCGTTCTTGGGCTTGCCCAGGAACGCCTTCTTGACCTGGTTGATGGCGCCGATCCCGTCCTTCAGGATGCCGCCCATGACCCCGACGCCGATGGTGCCGATGATCACCAGGACCAGCGGGCCGGGCAGCAGGATGTCGGAGAGCGAACCGCCCTCGTGGCTCTGCGTCCAGAGGACGGCGGCGACGGTGACGACGAGGCCGCCGATGAATGCGAAGTCCATGGCTCACGGCCTCCTGCGGTGCAGCGGGACCGGGGCCGGCAGGTCGCCGTCGGTCGTGCTGGTGGTCTGGTGGTCGGTGGAGAGGTCCTGCGGGTGCGCGGGCAGCTCGAGGACGTCGGCCGTCCCCGTCTCCTCCAGCGAGTGCGCGGTCGCGACGACGCGCGCGCGGAAGGCCATGACGCGCTCGATGACCTCGCCCAGCGGCTCGGTGACGACGAACTTCGCGCCGTCGACGAGCGTGATGACGGTGTCAGGGGTCGAGTCGACGCGCTGGATCAGATCGGGGTTCACGGCGAACACCGACCCGTTGAGGCGAGTCACGAGGATCACGTGTGGTCCGTCCTTGGCGATGGAGGCGGGGGCGCCCGTCCGTGGGCTGGGTGTTTCCACCCAGTCCATCGGCGGTGCCGGCGTGGACCTGAGAGGGGGTTGCACCATGCACCCGTTCGTGCTAACGGGCCACCGGATGTCACTCTCCGCGACGGAACCCGGGAAGCAGAACACCCTCTCGGAGCGGTTGCTCCGAGAGGGTGTCGGCAGCTGCGGGCCCGGCCTTGACCGGGCTCGCAGCGGTGGTTCAGCGTCAGCGCTTGAGGTTGACCAGCTCCTGCAGGACGTCGTCGGAGGTCGTGATGACCTTCGAGTTCGCCTGGAAACCGCGCTGGGCGAGGATGAGGTTGGTGAACTCCGCCGACAGGTCGACGTTCGACATCTCCAGCGAACCGGCGAGGATGCCGCCGCGGCCGGCCTGGCCGGCGATGCCGAAGACCGGGTTCCCCGAGTTCGTCGAGACGCTGTAGAGGGAGTTGCCCTCCTTGCGCAGACCCGCGGCGTTGTTGAACGACGCGATGGCGACCTGGCCCAGGGACTGCTTGTACCCGTTGGAGTACGAGCCGGTGATGACGCCGTCGGTGCCGAAGGAGTAGCTGGTCAGCGTCCCGATCGGGGCGCCGTTCTCGGTGCCCTGGATGGAGCTGGTGCCGGAGGTGCCGACGTAGCCGGACAGGCCCTTGAGGTCCAGGGTGATGGTGTGCGGGACACCCGCTGCGTCGTTGAACGTCACGTTCGGGTAGACCCGCGTGGCGGCAGGGGCGCCCGGGGTGGCTCCGCCGAAGTTGAGGGTGGTGACGGCAGTTCCCCAGTCACCGGCGCCGCTGTTGGCGCTCGGGTCCCAGATCTGCACGTCCCACTCGTTCGACTTGGTGTACGTCCCCGAGGCGTACGTGCCCTTGTTCTGGAAGCGCACCTGGACGGTCGTCAGGTTGCCCTGCTCGTCGTAGCCCTTGAACGTGGTCGTGGGAGCCGGGGGCGTCTTGCCGCCGACCGGGGTGTTGTCCAGGTTCCCCGTGATGGTGCCGGTGGTCGTCGCCTTGGCCGGCATCACCGTGTCGGAGGGGATGACCAGCTTCTGGATCTGGCTGTTGGTGTTGATGTCCCCGTTGGCGTCCGGCTTCCAGCCCATGACGTAGGCGCCGTCGTTGGTGACGACCGACCCGTTCGCGTCGAGGGTGAAGGAACCGTTGCGGCTGTAGAAGACCCCGTCGCCCTGCTGGACGGCGAACATGCCGTCGCCCTGCAGCATCAGGTCGGTCGACTTGCCGGTCGCCTGCGCCGAGCCCTGGGTCATGTTCTGGGTGATCGCCTGGACGCGGACACCGAGGCCGACCTGCGAGGGGTTGGTGCCGCCGTTGGCGTCGGTCGGCGCGCCGGCGGCCTTGGTGAGCTGCGACAGCGTGTCGGCGAAGACGACACCGGAGCTCTTGAACCCGGCGGTGTTGACGTTGGCGATGTTGTTGCCGACGACGTCCATCATCGTCTGGTGCGAACGGAGGCCGCTGACGCCGGAGAACATGGAGCGGAGCATGCTTCAGACCTTTCGAGGGGGCTGACGGGGAGGTACGGGAGGGACGAGCGGGCGGATCAGGCGGACTGCGAGGAGCCCGTCGGACCCGGGGTTCCGGTGGTTCCGGAGTTCGGGGTGGTCCCAGGGGCCTGGGAGGTCCCCGTGGCTCCGGAGGTTCCCGTGGCACCGGGGGTGCTCGAGCTTCCGGAGGACGCGGTGGGCGAACCGGTGGAGGTGGGCGAACCGCCGGCGGTGCCCGCGGGGGCGGTGGTGCCCGCGGCCGGGGCCTTCACCTCGGCCGCCGCGTTGACCGCGGCGGCGTCGATGGTGCCGACGCCGGTGACCTTGGACAGGACGACGCTGACGCCGCCGACGTTCAGGACCGGCTCGCCGTTGGTCCCACCGGCCGAGCCCTGGGTGAACGAGACGGACTTGACCTCACCGCTCACGACCTTGCCGTTCGGGTCGGTGTAGGACACGTGCTGCCCGACCAGGGTGCTGGCCTGCAGCTTGTTCTGCGCCGCGACCATCGTGCTGGACTGGGTGGCGACGTCCTGCATGGCCTCCAGCGCGGAGAACTGCGCCGTCTGGGCCATGAAGGCGGTCGTGTCGGCCGGCTTGGACGGGTCCTGGTACTTCAGCTGGGCGACCAGGAGCTTGAGGAACATGTCCTTGTCGTCCTTGGTCTTCTTCGTCGCCGCGGCCGAGGTGTCGGTGGCGTTGGCGGTCTTGGTCGCCGAGGCCGCCGCGAGGGCGTCGGAGTTGGCCGTGAGGGAGGCGTAGAAGCTGCTCGCCCCGCTGGCCGCATCGATCGTCATGCCTACTCCTTCGGTCGAACGGGTGAGGAGCTGTAGCCCGAACGGGGAACCACCGCGTCCGGACGGGTGGATCGGGGCCTGGAGCGGTTCAGACGCTCAGGTCCACGCGGCCGTCGGCCGCGGCGGCGAGCTCGCGGGCCGCGCGGCGCTCGGCGGCGGCGGCCGAGAACGCCGACCGGGCGCTGTGGCCGGCGCTGTGCTGCCCGGACGAGCCCTGCTGGCCCGAGGACCCCTGCTGGCCCTGACCGGTCTGCGCGTCGGCCGAGCGGCCCTGCTGGGAGCTGCCGGAGTCGGCCCGCACGTCGACGGTGGTCTGGGTGAAGCTCGTGGTCGCCAGTTCCCGCTGCAGGTCGCCGACGGCGGCCTTCAGCGCGTGCCGGGCGGCCTCGGAGGCCCCGGCGAGGGAGACGTGCAGCGCTCCCCCGCTGACCTCGGCGGTGACCTTGACCGGGCCCAGGCCCTCGGGGGTGACCTCGACGGTCATGCGGTGCACCGCGTCGGAGTGCGGGAGGTCCTCGACCTTGCCGGCGACCCCGTGCGCGAAGGCGGCCGGGTTGGTCAGCGGCAGCGGCGCGGGCGGGGTGGAGGCGGTCGCGGTGGCCGGGGCGGTCACGGTGGCGGTCCCGGTGACCGAGGGGGCCTGCGCGGGCACCAGGACGGTGGCCGGGTCCACGGCGGCGGGCCGCACCGGCGTGGCCGCGGCGGTGACCGGCGCCGCGGCCGGCGCGGCCGGGGCGGTGGCGGTGGCCGGTGCGGTCGGCAGCGGCTGGGCCGGGGCCTGGTCCGCGCCGCGGGCGGCGGACGGGAGGACCTGCGGGGCCGGGGCCTGCTGCCCGGTCTGCTGGCCGGGCTGCTGCCCGCTCTGCTGGCCGGGCTGCTGCCCGCTCTGCTGGCCGGTCTGCTGCCCGGTCTGCTGGCCGCCGCTCTGGCCGGGGGTCTCCCCCGCACCGGCGGGGACCGCGACGGCGGGCGCCGCGGTGTCCACGGCCACGGGCCCGGCCGGGGTGGACGGGGCGGGCTGGCCGGCCGGCGCGGCCGCGGCGGCCACGACGGGCGCCGCGACGGGCGCCGCAGCGGTCGCGGTCGCCGCCGGGGTGGCCGCGGCGTCCGGCCGCGCGTGCTGCGGCAGGCCGGTGACGGCGGTCTGCACCGCGGCGGGCACCGCGGCGGGGGCGGCGGGCGTCGAGGTGACGGTCGCGCTCGCGATCGCCGCGGCGACGGGGTCGGCGGTCCCGGTGGCCCCGGCCGGCGCGGTGGGCGCGCCGGGCGCGACCTGCTGCGCGGCAGCGGGACCGGCGGTGAGCGGGGTGGCCGCGGTGGCCGTGGCGGTCGCAGCGGTGGCGGTCGCGGTGGGCGCGGCGTCGACGAGGGGCTGGGTGGTCGCGAGGGCCGGGGTGGTGGCCCCGCCGACGGTGGCCTTCTCGACGGTGACGGGCGGGCCGGCGGCGGTGAGCGGTGCGGCGGTGGGCGCGACGCCGGTCGCGGCGGCGGTCGTGACCGGGGTGGCCGTGGTGGCGTCGGTGGTGCCGTCGGTGGTCCCGCTGTCGGCGGCGACCTTCGGGGTCAGCGCGGCGCGCAGGGCCGCGGGCAGCCCGAGCAGCGCGGGGTCGACGGGGATGGCCGGGGCCGGGGTCGTCCCGGTGCCCGCGGTGGCCTGCTCGTCGGTGTCGACGGCGGCGCCGTCCTCCTCGGCGGCGGTGCGGCCGGGGCGGGCCGGGCGGGCGGTCCCGGTGCGGTCCGTCCGCTCAGCGCGGTCGGCGCGGTCGGCCCGGTCGGCGCGGTGCTCGTGGGCGCGGTCGGCGGCCTTCTCCTGCGCGCGGTCGGTGCGGGCGGGGGCGTCGGGGCGCGCGTCGTCGGCGCGGCCGGTGCGGACCGCGCCGGCCGGCTGGTCGCGCTCGGTCCGCGCGGGGCGGTCCTCGCGGGGTCCGCGCTCGTCGCGGGCGGCGGTGCGCAGGTCCTGGACGGCCTGCCCGAAGGAGTCGGCGAAGTCGGCGTCGAAGCCGGCGGTGGGGCGGGTGGCCTCGCGGGGGGCGCCCACCGGGAACGGCAGGGCGGTCACGGACAGGTTGGCGCTCACGCGGCACTCCCGAGGTCGGCGGTGATCTTCTTGACGTAGTTCTGGGTCTCGGCGAACGGCGGGATGCCGCCGTGCTTCTTCACGTTGCCGGGCCCGGCGTTGTAGGCGGCCAGGGCCAGGGGGACGGACCCGAAGGTCTTCAGCTGCGTGGCGAGGTACTTGCCGGCGGCGTCGATGGAGGCGAACGGGTCGCGCGGGTCGATGCCGAGGCTGCGGGCGGTGGCGGGCATGAACTGCATCAGGCCCGTCGCGCCGGCGGGGCTCTTGGCGTTCGGGTTGAACCCGGACTCCTGCTTGGCGACGGCCCGCAGGAGGCCGGCGGGCAGGCCGTGCTGCTGCTCGGCGGCGGCGAAGGCGGCCTCGTAGGGGGCGGACTTCGCGGTCGCCTTCGCGGCGGTGGCCGACAGCGAGGCGGGCCGCACGTAGGAGGAGGAGTCGGCCTGGGTGCTCGCCACGCCGGTCAGGGCGCCGGCGGCCAGGGCGACCCCGGCGGCGGTGGTGCCCACGCCGGTCGTCAGGGCGGTCCCGAGGCGGCGGATGGTCATGGGCGTCTCCCAGACCTTGGAGATCTTCACGACGTCCCCCGCCTTCGGCGCGTGCAGCATCTTGCCGTCGCCGACGTAGATCCCGATGTGGTGGCCGTTCTCCAGGACGACGAGGTCGCCGGCCCGGGCCTGGGCCAGGGACGGCACCTCGGTGCCGACCTTGGCCTGCTGGGCCGCGGTGCGCGGCAGCGTGAGGCCGACCTGCTTGCCGGCGTACTGGACGAGGCCGGAGCAGTCGAAGCCGGCCGGGGTGGTGCCGCCCCACTTGTAGGGGGTGCCGGTGTACTGCTGGGCGACGGCGAGCAGCTGCTGGCCCGCCGAGGAGTCGTTGAGGGAGCGCAGGCCGCGGCCCAGGACTCCGGCGGCGCCCGAGGCGCCCGACCCGGTGGTGGACAGCACGTCGGCGAACGCGGACGAGGCCCCCGGGGCGGACGTGGCGGAGGAGGCGGACGAGGCGAGCACCGGGGTGGCCGTGGCGAGCGTCTGCCCCAGGGCGGTGCCGGTGAACTGCGCGATCCGGGCCTCGATGGCGGCGATGCGGGACTGGATCTCGGCGACGCTCACCGGTCACCGCCCTCGAGCTGGGCGCGGCGGCGGGCCCTGGCGGCGAACTCGGCGACCGTGCGGTCGTCGAGGGCCTTCTGGTCGGCGCGCAGCGCGGCCTCCTCCTGGGCCTGCTCGTGGCGCTCGACGATGCGCTCCAGGGAGCGCTCGGCGCGGCGGGCGCGGGCCCAGGCGGCCTGCTTCTCCCCCAGGTCGATCTCGGCGCGGGCCACGAGGGCGCGGGTGTTCTCCAGGTCGGCGACGAGGGCGGAGCGGCGGGCCACGGCGGCGGTCCAGGCGGCCATGGTCTCGTCGGTCAGGTGCGCCTCGCCGAGCTCGCGGCGCACGCGGGCGGCGCGGCGCTGCTCGTTGCGCAGCACCGCGTTCGCGGCCGCGACGTCGACCTTGATCTGGTCGGCCTGGACCTTGCGGAGCTTCAGCAGGGCCAAGATGGCCTTGGCAGCGCTCACCGGGCACCTCCGAAGCTCTGGACGAGCTGCTGCAGCTGGGCCCACGCCTGGTCGGCGGGGGTGATGTCGTGGATGTCCTGGCGCAGGAACGCGTTGATCGCCGGCAGGTGCGCGACGGCCGCGTCGACCTCGGGGTTGGCGCCGGGCTGGTAGGCGCCGACGTCGATCAGCTCCTTGGCCTCGCGGTGGGCGGCCATGACGCGGCGCAGGGCGGTCGCGGCGCTCTTCTGCTGGGGCGTGGTGACGCGGCCGGCGACGCGGGAGACGGAGTCGAGGACGTCGATGGTCGGGAAGTGCCCGGCGGTGGCCAGGCGGCGGTCCAGGACGACGTGGCCGTCGAGGATGGAGCGGGCGGTGTCGGCGATGGGCTCGTTGTGGTCGTCGCCGTCGACCAGGACGGTGTAGATCCCGGTGATGGAGCCGGTGACGCCGGGCCCGGCGCGCTCCAGGAGGCGGGGCATGAGGGCGAACACGCTCGGCGGGTACCCGCGGGTGGCGGGGGGCTCGCCGACGGACAGGCCGATCTCGCGCTGGGCCATGGAGACGCGGGTGAGGGAGTCCATCATGAGGACGACGTCGGCGCCCATGTCGCGGAAGGACTCCGAGATCGCGGTGGCGGTCAGGGAGGCGCGCAGCCGCAGCACGGGGGCCTCGTCGGAGGTGGCGATGACGACGACGGAGCGGGCCAGGCCCTCCGGGCCCAGGTCGTCCTCGAGGAACTCGCGGACCTCGCGGCCGCGCTCGCCGATGAGGGCCAGCACGGACACGTCGGCGGAGGTGCCGCGGGCGATCATCGACAGCAGCGAGGACTTGCCGACGCCGGAGCCGGCGAAGATGCCGAAGCGCTGGCCGCGGCCGGCGGGCACCAGGGTGTCCAGGGCGCGCACGCCCAGCCCCAGCGGGGTGTCGACGCGGCCGCGGGTCAGGGCCGGCGGCGGCGTGGCGTGCAGGGCGGCGCGGGGGGCGGCGACGAGGGGCTCGCCGCCGTCGAGGGGGTTGCCCATGGCGTCGACGACGCGCCCCAGCAGGGACGGGCCGACGGGGACGTCGGAGGGGCGGCGGGTGGCGACGGCGGGGGCGCCGGCGGCCAGGCCGGTGAGGTGCCCCAGCGGCAGGCAGCGCAGCTTGGAGCCCTCGGCGGCGACGACCTCGGCGGGGATGGAGCAGCGGTGGTCGCCGAGCAGGATCGTCTCCCCCACGGCGGCCTCGAGGCCGGCGACCTCGACGGAGAGCCCGACGATGCCGCTGACGCGGCCGATGACCTGGGGGGCGGCGGCCGTGGCGGCGCGGGCGACCTGGGGGGCCAGGAGCTCGCGCACGCCGGCGGCGAGGCGGGTGCTGAGCAGGTTCGTCGGGGCGTTCACGCCTGGACTCCGTCCAGGCCCTCTCCGACGAGGGCACCCAGGGCGCGGGAGATGCTGGCGCGCAGGCCGGCATCCACCTCGGTGTCACCCTGGCGGGCGATCGCGTCACCCGGTGCGATGGCGGGGTCGGGGAGGAAGCTCACGAGTTCTGTGTCGGACGATGCGTGCTTCCCCTTGAGGGCGTCACCCGTCAGGGCGCTCAAGTCGTCCGGGTGGACGCGGACGGTGACGGGCTTCTCGGCGTCCAGGGGCTTGAGGGCGCGGCGCACGGCCTCGCCGACGGGCGAGTCCATCAGCTGCACCTCGCGGTCCAGGACGGCCCCGGCGAGCTCGAGGGCGAGCTCGAGGACGGTGTCGGCCAGGGCGCCGATGGCGGGTTCGCGCTCGGCGCGCAGGGCGTCGCCGGCGGCCAGCAGGGCCTCCTCGGCCCGGCCGCGGGCCGCGCGGCGCTCCTCGCGGTCCAGCCGGGCCGCGGTGTGCGCGGCCTCCTTCTGGGCCTCCAGCTCCGCGGCGGCCTTCTCGGCGCCCTGGCGCATGCCGGCGGCCCAGCCGGCGGCGTAGCCCTCGGTGCGGGCCCGCTCGCGCAGCTGCGCCAGTTCCTCGGTGTCCTCGCGCGGGGCGAGGTCGAGGCCCACGAACCCGCGGGCGGAGGTGCTCGTCGCGGCCGGGACCGCGACGAACACCCGGGGGTCGCGCGTGGGGGCGGGCCGGGTGTCGGCCCGCACGAAACTACGCGACGAAGTCATCGTCACCGCCACGGGTCAGCACGATCTGGCCGGACTCCTCGAGCTGGCGGATGATCGCGACGACCTTCTGCTGCGACTCCTCGACCGCGGACATGCGGACCGGGCCCATGAGCTCGATCTCGTCCAGGAGGTTCTCCCGGGCGCGCTCGGAGACGTTCTTGAGGATCTTGTCCCGGACGGTCTCGGTGACGCCCTTGAGGGCGGTGGCGAGGTCGGCGGTCTCCACGCCGCGCAGCACGAGCTGGATGGCGCGGTCGTCGAGGGTGGTGATGTCCTCGAAGACGAACATGAGGCCGCGGATCTCCTCGGCCAGCGCCGCGTTCTTGGTCGCCAGGCCCTCCAGGATGGAGCGCTCGGTGCCGCGGTCGGCGCGGTTGATGATGTCGACCAGGGGCTGGACGCCGCCGACGGCGGTGTTCGTCTTGGCCTGCAGCACCGTGGAGGTGCGGCGCTGGACGACGTCCTCGACGAGGCGGACGTACTCGGAGCTGGTCGCCTCCATGGTGGCGATGCGCAGCGCGATGTCGGCCTGCATGTCGGCGCTGAGCCCGCCGAGGATCATCGAGGCCTGGTCCGGGCGCAGGTGCGCCACGACCAGGGCGATGGTCTGCGGGTGCTCGCCGGTGAGGAACGTGAGGATCTGCTGCGGGTCGGCCTGGTGCAGGAACTGGAAGGGCTGCACCACGGCCGCCTCGGCGACGCGGCCGAGGACCTCGGCCGCGCCGTCGGCGCCCAGGGCGCCCTCCAGGAGGGACTGGGCGAAGTCCAGGCCACCGAGCCCGCCGCGCAGCGGCGAGGCGATCATCCCGTGGAACTCCTCCAGGACGACGCCGGCGACCTCGGGGCTGACCGTGCGCAGCCGCAGGATCTCCGCGGTCAGCTCCTCGATCTCGGCCGGGCGCAGGTGGGAGAGCACCTTCGCGGCGTTCTCCTGCCCGACCTGCAGGAGCAGGACGGCGGCCTTCTGCGCCCCGCTGAGGGGGGCGACCTCGAGCTCGGTGGACACCACGGGTCAGGACCTCCGATCGGCGAGCCAGCCGCGGAGCAGTTCCGCGACTTCCTCGGGCTGGCGGGAGACGAGTTCGACGACCTCGGTGCGACGGGCGGCCGCGGCCTCCAGGGCCGGGTCGACCGGTGCTGCTTCGATCGCCACAGGCTTCTCGACAGCGGGGGCGATTTCCTTGAGGTCGTCCGCCGGGGCGGTGATGTCGCCCAGCTGCAGCGGGTCGACGTCCAGGACGTCCACCTGCTCCACCTTGCGGCGGCGGAAGGCGACGAGGATCACGATGAGCATGATCAGGACGAGCAGGGCCAGGGCGCCGGTCTTGGCGTAGCCGATGAGGGCGTTCTGCTCCTCGGCCTTCTCGGCCTCGGCCAGGGCGGCCGCGGCGTCGGTGGCGGCGGTGTCGTCGAAGGCGGTCTTGACGACGGTGATCTGGTCCCCGCGGGCCGCGTCCACGCCGGCGGCCTGGGTGGCGATCTGGGTGACCTGGTTGACGTCCGCGGCGGCCGCGGCGCCCTGGGCGCCGGCGTTCAGCACGACCGAGACGGTCTGCTTGGTGACCTTGCCGGGGGCCTGCTTGATGACCGTGTTGGTCTCGTTGATCGAGTTGTTGCGGGTGCTGTCTTCCTTGGCGTAGCCGCCGTCACCGGTGGTGCCGGTGTCGCCGGGGACCTGGATGTTGTCCGGCCCCAGGACGCCCGTGGCGGCACCGCCGGCGCCGGAACCCTCGTACGTCTCGGTGCTCTTCGACTCCGCCAGCGGGTCGATCTGCTGCGGCTGGGTGTACTCCTTCGACTGGACGGTCTTGTCGTCGAAGTCGAGCGTCGCCTTGACCGTGGCCTTGACGTTGCCCTTGCCGTAGATCCCCTCGAGGTAGTCCTGCAGCTCGGAGGAGGCCGAGGCGTTGTAGTCGCTGGTCTTCTCGTTCTGCGCGGTCGAGCCGGACCCGTCGGTCGACAGGGTGTTGCCCTCGCCGTCGATCACGGAGACGTTCTTCGGGTCCATGCCCGGGACGCCGCCGGCGACGAGGTTGACGATCGAGGTGACGTTGTCGTTGGACAGCGACGCGCCCGGCTTGAGCTTGACCAGGACCGAGGCGGTCGTGGGGTCCTGCTCGTCGAGGAAGACGTCCTTCTCCGGGATGGCCAGCTGGACCACGGCGGAGTCGACGCCCGCGAGGGAGCCGATGGTCTTGGCCAGCTCGCGCTTGAGGTCCTGCTGGTAGGCCTGCTGCTGCACGAACTCCGAGGCGGTGACGCCCTGGGTGGCCAGCAGCGAGCCGGTGCTGTCCTCGGTCTCGGCGGGCAGCCCGGCGCCGGCCATGGCCAGGCGCTCGGCGTCGACCTTGTCGGCCGGCACGAGGATGGACTTGCCGCCGTCGGCGATCTGGTACTGCACGCCGTCGGCGGTCAGCTTCTCGGTGATCGCGCTGGCGTCGGTCCCCGACAGGTTCGAGAACAGCGGCGCGTAGGACGGCTTGGAGGCCCACTGGGAGAACAGCACGGCCCCGCCGATGAGGGCGGCGACCACCGCGATGACGACGGCCTTCTGGCCGATCGTGAACGTCCGGAAACCGGAGACGAAGTTCTTGGCGTTCTCGACGATCGCCGCGCTTCCCTTGGCCTTGGCCATCAGACCTGCATCCTCAAGATCTCGTTGAAGGCTTCGACGGCCTTGTTGCGGACGGCGACGGTGAGCTGGGTGGCCAGCTGGGCCTCGTTGCTGGCGATCATGTAGTCGTGGACGTTGGTGAGGTCACCGGTGGCCGCCTTGACGGCCAGGTCGTCCGACGTGGACTGCAGCCCCTGCAGCTTGTCCAGGCCCCCGGACAGCAGGCTCGCGAACTCGGTGCCGGGGGTGCTCTGCACCCCGGAGCTCGCGCCGACCCCGGTGACGCCCCGGGCCTGGACGGGCGAGACCGTCCCGGTGTACGAGGTCCCGGTGCCGCCGCCGATCGAGCTGGTCATCTGCGCGTTGTCGGTGTCGGCGATGCCCTGCCCGTAGCCGGTGGCCAGCGTGCCGAGGGCGCCGGCGACGTTCCCGACGCCACCGATCGATTCGATGCTCACCTACCTCACCCCTTCCCGAGCTGCAGCGCGGAGGTGTAGGCGTCCTTCGCGGCGGTGATCGTCTGGAGGTTGGCCTGGTAGGCGCGCTGGGCCATCATCAGGCTCGTCATCTGGGTGCTCATGTCGATGTCGGGGTACTTGACGTAGCCCTGCTCGTCGGCCAGCGGGTTGGTGGGCTCGTACACCCGCCGGCCCTCGGCGCTGCCCTTGACGATGCCGGCGACCTGGGTGCCCTTGCCGTCGGCGGCCTCGGAGGCGACGACGTACTTGGCCTCGTAGGCCGGGTCGCTCGTGCGGGTCGCGGTGTTGATGTTCGCCAGGTTGTCGCTGACGGCGTCCATCCACTTGCGGTTCACGGTGACGCCGGTGCCGGCGATGCCGATCGCGTCGAAGATGCTCATGGGTCTGCTCCGGATGTCAGGTCAGGGGGACGGGGATCGGGGGTTCAACCCGTCATTGGCTGCTCATCGCGGTGCGCAGCATCGAGTACTTGGAGTTCAGCGCGCTCAGCACCGTCTGGTAGCTGAGGTTGGTCGAGATGTTCGAGATCGTCTCCTCGTCGAGGTTGACGTTGTTGCCGTCCTCGCGGGTCGGCTCCAGCGACTTCCTGGTGGAGATCTGCGCGGTGGCGGCCGCGGGGGCCGAGCCGCCGGCGACCGCGCTGGCCAGCGCGTCCTCGAACTGCACCTTGTTGGCCAGGTAGCCCTTGGTGTTGATGTTCGAGATGTTGTCGGCGATGGCCCGCTGCCGCGCCTGCAGACCGTTCAACGCGGTGTGCAGTGCGACGCTGGTGAGATCGGACACGGGGCCACCCTCCGGGTTTCGAACGTCGGTTCGTGCTGGTGATGTCGACGGGGCTCAGGCTCTTGAGGCTCAGACACTCCTTCGGCCCACCAGCCCCGCGGCTTGAGCCCGGATCGGTGCGCCGTGCCGGTGCCGGCACCGGTTCCCCGGCGCTCCCCCGGACGGGGTCGTGAGCTTCACCCGGACGGCGGTACCGCTGTCCCGCCGGGCACGTTCGGTGCGCGTGCGCGGCGGTGCCGGGGCGGGCGGCGACCGGGACGACCACCCCATCGGCCCTGCGCGCCGATCCCTTGACCACCGCACGTGCCCTCACGGTGCGTGGACCGGCTGGGCCGGACGGGTGACGCACGTCCGGCCGATCCAGCCCCTCAAGCTCCGCGGCCGGGCTGCCGAGGTAGACGGCAGCGCACACCCGTCACCTCCCACCAGACGACAGGAACCGCCACCCCATGGACGACGCAGAACGCTCCACCGCCACCGGCGAACCCGGCGAGCTGTCCCTGCTGGCCGACGAGGCCGCGCAGCTGGCGGCGACCGAACCGGCCGAGCACCGCGCCGGTGTGCTGCGGGAGCTGACGTCCGCCGTCCGGACCGAGGCCGACGGCGGGGACGGGCGGCTGGGCCGCTGGGCCGACGCCGACCTGTTCGACCTGCTGGACGTCGACGGCGCCGTCGCCGCCCCCACCGTCGAGCGCCGCAGCGTCCTGCGGTCGGGGTCGCTGCGCACCGTCCTGGTCTTCGCGCCGATCATGGTGACCTGGATCGGCCTGCTGTTCGCCGGCCGCGCCTACGGGGCCATGAGCGCCGCGGGCGAGGCCGACGGCGGGGAGTCGTTCCTGCAGCTGTGGCTGGACGGGTTCGGCGGGCGCACCTTCTTCTCCCTCGACCGCGTCGCCGAGCTGGCCGTCGCGCTCATCACCGCCGCGATCGTCGCGGCCGTCATGACCGACCGCCGCCAGCGCCTGGACGAGGTGTCGGCCCTGCAGGCCGACGAGTCCCACCGGCAGCTCCTGCGCGCCTTCGCCGCCCGCGCCACCCTGGTCCTGGCCCCGCACCGCAGCAACGCCGCCGAGCAGCTCGGCGCGCACTTCGAGCGCGGCCTGACCGAGCTGGGCCGCCTGGTCTCCGAGACGATCCGGCTGCACGCCGACACCAGCGAGCTCGTCGCGACCGTCCGCTCCTCGGCCCAGCACGCCATCACCGCCGCCGAGGCCGCCAACGCCGGCGGCGCCGACGTGGCGCGCGCCGCGACGCAGCTCAGCGGCGCCGTCACCGAGGCCGTCTCCCGCCACGGCGAGCTCATCGCCGCCGACCGCGACCAGCACACCCGCACGCTGGCCGCCTCGACGCAGACCCTCACCGAGCACCTGGAGCAGGTCCGCGCCGGCACCGCCGAGGCGCTGCGCGAGGGGCTGCAGGGCCGCGACCGCGTCCTGTCCGCCGTCGAGGGCGTCTCCTCGGCCGTGGAGGCCCTCAGCACCCAGACCCGCGAGTCGATCACCGAGCTGTCGACCGCCGCGGCGACCATGAGCAGGCACTCCGCCGACTTCGGCGAGGCCGTCACCGGCCACGTCGCGGCGCTGTCGACCACCGCCCGCGAGTCGGTGGAGACGATGCACGCCACCGTCGCCGAGAGCGTCCAGAAGGTGACGACGATGACCGGCGAGGCGTTCAGCGAGCACGTCGCCGCCTCGGCCGAGCAGGCCGCGGTGACGATGGAGACGCTGCGCCGCGACGTCGAGCGCACCTCCGAGGCCGCCGAGGCCGCCCTGGGCACCGCCAGCCGCGTCCTGGCCACCGCGGCCGAGGCCGCCGACCGCCGCGCCCGGCACGAGGAGCGGCTCGCGGACCTGCTGGCCACCCAGAACGAGGTCCTGGACTCCTGGCGGGGCATCGAGAACCGCCTGGTGGAGGCCGCCCACGACATGCGGTCGGTGCCGCGCTGGCTGGAGACCGTCCAGCACGAGCACGCCGACGCCACCGGCCGCGCGCTGCGCAGCATCGGTTCCACGCTGCGCGACGACGTCTCCGGCGCGGTGTCCCAGACGCTGGCGATGGCCGGTGAGGACCACGTCCGCCAGGTCAACCGCGCCTACCGCGACGCCTCGCGCACCCTGACCCAGGACCTGACCCAGACCCTGAACCACGAGCTGGGCAGCGTCGTCGACCAGGTGATGGACCAGCTCTCGCACCAGGTCGAGGCCCTGCCGGAGCGGATCGCGCTGGCCTCGGCCCGCCAGCAGCACCACCAGCAG
The DNA here is from genome assembly GCF_050871975.1 of Kineococcus rugosus. NCBI lineage: Bacteria > Bacillati > Actinomycetota > Actinomycetes > Kineosporiales > Kineosporiaceae > Kineococcus > Kineococcus rugosus. Next base: position 16,956 of record NZ_JBJLSJ010000041.1, read on the forward strand.
CAGCACCAGCAGCAGCGCACGGCCGTCCGCCCGCCGGCCCCGGCGCCCGTCCAGCACGCCCCGGCTCCCCAGCGCCGCCCCGAGCCGCGTCCGGAGGTCCGGCCCGAGCCGCGCGCCGAGCGCGTGCCGGTCCCCGCGGCCGAGCCGCAGCGCCGGGTGCACCGCACCCCCGAACCCGAGGTCCGTCCCGAGGTCCGTCCCGAGGTCGAGGAGCAGTTCGTGGCCGTCGCGCCCCGCACGCTGCAGGACCTGGCCGCCCGTCGCTACGCGCGGGTCGGGCAGTGAGGCGCGCGGTCCGCGGCGCCCGCGCCCTGCGCGGTCGCGGCGAGAACGCCACGGTCGGCCTGGCCGGGTGGGTCTTCGCCGACGCCCTGCTGGCCCTGACGATCATCGGCCTGGCCGCCGGCGGGGCCGTGGCGGCCGGGTCCGAGGAGCCGCGGCCGGTCGCGGCCACGGTCGCCCCGGCCCCGGCGCCGACCCCGGTGCCGACGGTCACGGTGACCGCCGCGCCCGCGCCGGTGCCCTCGATGCCCGCGGGCGTCGCGCAGGCCCCGGTCGTGCTGCAGGTCAGCGTCGACGGCTCGAACGACGACACGATCCGCTCCTCGGTCGCGGCCGCGGTGGGTGAGCTGGCCGCCCAGGGCCGGCGCGCCGCGTTCGTCCTGACCTTCGGGACCGCCGGTGACCCCGGGGCCGGGACGGCGCTGGCCCGCCGGGTCAACGCCCAGCTCGACGTCGCCGCCCCGGGGGTCTTCGCCGGGTCGGCCAAGCGCGACTTCTGGCGCGCGGTCAACGCCCAGTCCCCCCGTCCCGGGGTCGTGCAGCTGGAGGTCTACCTCCTGCAGCAGTAGCCCTCCGCGCAGCAGCCCTCCGCGCAGCAGCCCTCCGCGCAGCAGCCCTGCGCGCAGCAGCCCTGCGCGCAGCAGGCCCCGAGCCCACCGGCTCGGGGCCTGCTGCCGTTCCCGGGTCCCTCAGCGCGCGAGCGCGCGGTAGCTCAGCTGCAGCCACGGCACGGCGACGGCCACGGTCGGCACGCCGAGGACGACCCCGGCGGCGGCGTAGGTCAGGACCGACACGCCGCGGCGGGCGGGGCGGGCGGCCAGTCGCCGGACGCGGGCGAGCGCGGCGGAGCCGACGGGCATCTCGGCGTCCCCCCCGGGCTGGCCGGCCATCGAGACCAGCGCGCGGGCCAGCGGCAGGGAGCCGGTGCGCCGGCGGGCGGCGTCGTCGGCGAGCATCTCGACCAGCAGCCGCACCGAGTCCAGCGCCGCCTGGCTGGAGACGAACCGCGGGAAGGCGGCGTGCAGGGCGGTGAAGCCCTCCAGCACGAGGTCGTGCCGGGCGCGCAGGTGGGCCCGCTCGTGGGCCAGGACGGCGCGGACCTCCTCGGGGGTCAGGGAGTTCAGCATGGCGTCGGAGACGACGACGCGGGAGCGGCGCCCGGGCACGCAGTAGGCGACGCGGCCGGGGCCGGTGAGCACGCGGACCCCGGTCTCGGACAGCAGCGCGGCGTCGACCTCGGAGACGGACTCCTTGCGGTGCAGCAGGTCCACCAGGTCGCGGTGCCGCCGTCGGCGGCGGCGGGTGCGGACGCCGACGAGGGTGGCGACGATCCAGAAGCGGACCGTGACGATGGCGACGAGGGTCGAGCCGAGGCCGATGAGGGTGGTCTGGACGAAGCCGTGGCGGGCCAGGAACGGGAACCCGGGTTCCTCGGTGAACAGCAGCGACAGCGAGGCCAGCCCGGCGCCGAGGGTGGCCAGCACGGCGGCCAGGGCGACGGCCTGCCACAGCACGAGGGCGGCGCGCGGGACCTGCCAGGTCCACCGGGCGCGCGCCAGCAGCGCCGGGACGGGACCCGCCAGGAGCAGCGCCAGTGCTGCGAACCAGACGGCTGTCACCCGGGAGAACCTACGGGGTCGGCCACGGGGCCCGCACCGCGCGTCAGGACGCCGGGGTCGCGTCCCCGCGGTCGGGGCCGGTGAGGGCGTCGAGGGCCTCGCGCAGGGCGGCGGCCTCGGCGGGCGAGACGCCGCCGATGAAGTGGACCAGCGCGGCCTGGCGGTCGTCGACGGTGGGCACTCCCCCGAGGGCGTCGAGCATGAGCTCGGCGACCATCTGCTCGCGGGTGGCGGCGGGGGTGTAGCGGAAGGCGCGGCCCTCGCGCTCCTGGCGCACGACGTGCTTCTTGGCGAGGCGGTCCAGGACGGTCATGACGGTGGTGTAGGCGATCTTGCGGTGCTCGGCGAGCTGCTCGTGGACCTCGCGGACGGTCAGCGGGCCGTCGGCCGCCCACAGCCGGTCCATCACGTCGCGTTCGAGTTCTCCCAGGGCCACGGCGGGATGTTACGTCAAGCACACCGGTGAACGCGACCCGTCGTACTACCGATGGACGTACTACACTCGGTCGTAAGTACGACAGGACGTCGTAGAGGAAGGCAGGACCCGCGGTGACCATCGAGGCGCTGACCCGGCTGCAGTTCGCCGTGACCACGCTGTACCACTACCTCTTCGTCCCGCTGTCGATCAGCCTGGCGCTGTTCACCGCGCTCCTGCAGACCGCCCACCTGCGCCGCGTCGCCCGCGGCGGCGACGACACCTACGGCCGCCTGTCGCTGCTCGTCGGCAAGCTGCTCATGACCACCTTCGCCGTCGGCGTCGTCACCGGCCTGGTCCAGGAGTTCCAGTTCGGCCTGTCCTGGAGCGCCTTCGCCCGCTTCTACGGCGACGTGTTCGGCCCCACCCTGGCCGTCGAGGGCATGCTCGCCTTCTTCCTCGAGGCCACCTTCCTGGGCCTGTGGTGGTTCGGCCGCGACCGGCTGCCCGCCCTGGTCCACCTCGCCACCATCTGGGTCGTCGCGATCGGCACCGCCATCAGCGCCTTCGTCATCCTCGCGGCCAACTCCTTCATGCAGAACCCCGTCGCGTACACGATCGACGAGGAGACCGGCCGGGCCCGGCTGGGGAACTTCTTCGAGCTGCTGACCAACGAGCTGAACCTCGCCGCCTTCCCGCACACCTACGCCGGCGCGGTGATGGCCGGCGGCGCCCTCGTCATGGCCGTCGGCGTCTGGCACCTGCTGCGCGGGCAGTACGCCCGCGGCACCGCCGAGTTCGCCGCGTTCCACACGCTCTCGCGCTTCGGGGCCTGGGCCACCCTGGCCGGCGGCGCCCTCGTCGCCGTCAGCGGCGACCTGCTCGGCAAGGTCATCACCGAGGTCCAGCCGATGAAGATGGCCGCGGCCGAGGCGCTCTACCGCACCACCAGCGGCGCCCCGTTCTCGATCTTCTCCTACGCCCCCCTCGGCAGCGACGACCCCACGTTCTCCGTCGAGGTCCCCGGCTTCCTGTCCTTCCTGGCCAAGGGGTCCTTCACCGCGCAGGTGCTCGGGCTGAAGGACCTGCAGGACGCCTACTCCGCGCAGTTCGGCCCCGGTGACTACACCCCCTCCATCCCGGTCGCGTTCTGGAGCTTCCGGCTGATGATCGGCGTCGGGATGTTCGCCGCGCTCGTCGCCCTGGTCCACCTGTGGGTCACCCGCCGCGCCCGGGACCTCGACCCCGACCCGCGCCTGGCCCAGGGGCTGCTGTGGTCGGTCGGCCTGCTGCCGCTGCTGCCGCTGTTCGCCAACTCCTTCGGCTGGATCTTCACCGAGACCGCCCGCCAGCCCTGGCTGGTGTTCGGGTTGTTCAAGACCGCCGACGGCGTCTCCCCCGGCCTGAGCTTCGCCGAGATCGCCGCCAGCCTGGCCGCCTTCACCCTCGTCTACGGGGCGCTGGCCTACGTCTGGGTCAAGCTCGCCGTCCGGCTCGTCCGCAAGGGCCTGCCCGAGCTGCCCACCCCCGCGCCGGCGGGGTCCGACGACGAACTCGCCACGAGCTACTGAGAGGCACGACCGTGGACCTGCCCGTCTTCTGGTACGCCGTCACCGTCCTGGCCTGGGTGCTGTTCTTCGTCCTGGAGGGCTTCGACTTCGGCGTCGGCTTCCTCGGCCCGCTGCTGGGCCGCACCGAGGCCGAGCGCGGCGCCGCCGTGCGCACCGTCGGCCCCGTCTGGGACGGCAACGAGGTGTGGCTGGTCGCCGCGATCGGCGTCACCTTCGCCGCGTTCCCCGACTGGTACGCCGCGCTGCTGTCCGGCCTGTACCTGCCGATGATCGCCCTGCTCCTGCTGCTGGCCGTGCGCGGCGTCGCGATCGAGTTCCGCGGCAAGCACGACACCGCCACCTGGCGGCGCCGCTGCGACGCGGCCCTGGCCACCAGCTCGCTGCTGCTGGCCGGGACGTGGGGCGCCGTCCTGGGCGTCCTGGTCTCCGGGCTGGCCCTGTCGGCCGACGGGGAGGTGCACGTCGACGGCTGGGGCGGCGGGCTCGGGCGCTCCCTGGAGCCGCTGTTCGGGCCGTGGGCCGTGCTCGGCGGCTTCGCCGGGGTCCTGCTGACCACCGTGCACGGCGCCACGTTCCTGTCGCTGCGCACCACCGGCGTCCTGCGCGAGCGGGCCCGCCGGCTCACCGTCGCCACCGCCCCCGCCCTGACCGTCGTCGCGCTGGCCCTGTTCATCGCCGCCGGTCACGCCGCCGTCGCCGGGGTCGCGGCGCTGCTCGCCCTCGCCGCGGTCGCCGCCTGGCGGCGCTCGGAGGCCCTGGCGTTCGCGGCGACGACGCTCGCGGTGGCCGGTACCGTCGTGGCGGTGTTCACCGCCCACCTCGGCCAGGGCTCGTTCGTCCTCCTGCGCAGCACGCTGTCGCCCGCCGGTGACGTCACCCTGCGCGCGGCGGCCGCCTCCGACGGCGCGCTGCAGCTCATCACCGTCGCCGGGCTGGTGATCCTGCCCGGCGTGATCGCCTACCAGGCCTGGTCGTACTGGGTGTTCCGGCGCCGCGTCGCCACCGGCTTCCCCGCCGCCCGCCGCCGGGTCCGCGTGGGCCGGTGAGCTCAGAACGCCCCCGCGGCCCGGTCGACCCCCGGCTGCTGCGGCACGCCCGGCCCGCCCGGGCCGGGATCGCGGCCCTGGCCGCCGTCGAGGTCGCCGCCGCGGGCCTGCTCGTCACCCAGGCCCTCGCGCTGGCCGACCTCGTCGTGGCCCTGCACGACGGCACCGACCCCGGCCGCGGGCTGGGCCTGCTGGCCGCCACCGTCGCCGGCCGCGTCCTGACCTCCTGGGCCACCGCGCGCCTGGCCCAGCGCACAGCCACCGCCGTCCGCGACGACCTGCGCACCCGCGTCCTGGCCCGCGCCCTCGCCCTCGGTCCCGCCTGGGTCGAGCGCTTCGGCCGGGGCCGGCTCAGCGCCGTCCTCACCCAGGGGCTGCCCGCGCTGGACGGCTGGTTCACCCGGTACGTCCCGGCGCTGGTGCCCGGGGTGCTGCTGCCCCCCGCGGTGCTGGTGCTGCTCGCGCTGGCCGACCTGCGCTCGGCGCTGACGGTGCTGCTGACGCTGCCGCTGGTCCCCGTCTTCGCCGTCCTGCTCGGCAAGGCCACCCAGGCCCGCGCGGACCGGCAGTGGCGCACCCAGCGCACCCTGGCCGCCCACTTCCTCGACACCGTCCGCGGCCTGCCCACCCTGCGCGCGCACCGGCGCGCGCAGCGGCAGGTCGCCGCCGTCGCGGCCACCACCGACGCCCACCGCCGGGCCACGATGTCGGTGCTGCGGGTCGCGTTCCTGTCCTCCACCGCCCTCGACCTCGTCGGCACCCTGTCGGTGGGGCTGGTCGCCGTCACCGCCGGGATGCGGCTGGCCGGCGGCACCCTGGACCTGCACACCGCCCTGCTGGTGATCCTGCTGGCCCCCGAGGCCTACCGGCCGCTGCGCGAGGTCGGCGCCCGGTTCCACGACTCCGCCGACGCGGCCTCGGTCGTCGCCGACGTCGACGAGGTCCTCACCGCCGTCGTGCCCGAGTCCGCCGACCCGGCCGGGGAACCGGCCGGGGAACCGGCCGGCGGGCTGCGGCTGCGCGGGGTCGCCGTCGCGCGCGCCGACGGCTCGCCCGTCCTGGAGGGGTTCGACCTCGACGTGCCGCCCGGTGAGCTGCACGCCCTCGCCGGGCCCAGCGGGGCCGGCAAGACGACCGCCGCCCGGGTCGCGGCCGGGGTGCTGGTGCCCTCGGCCGGTTCCGTCGCGCACCCCCGGGGGCGGGTCGCCCACCTGCCCCAGCGCCCGGAGTTCCCGCACGCCACCACCGTCGCCGACGCCGTCCGGGCCGGGCGCGAGGCCCCCGACGAGCTCGTCGGCTGGGCCCTGGCCGCCGCGGCCGCCGCCGACCTCGACCCCGGCACCGCGCTCGGCGAGCACGCCGCGGGCCTGTCCGCCGGGCAGCGTCAGCGCGTCGCGCTGGCCCGCACCTTCCTGTCCGTGCCGCTGGGCAGCACCGTCCTGGTCCTGGACGAGCCGACCGCCCACCTGGACCCCGCCGGTGAGGACGCCGTGGTGGCGACGCTGCGCGCCCTGGCCCACGAGCACGGCTGCGCCGTCCTCGTCGTGGCCCACCGCCCCGCCCTGCTGGCGGCGGCCGACCGCACCACCACCCTGACCCGGCCCGCCGCCGAGGTCCCTGCCGAGGCCCCCGCCGAGGCCCCCGCCCCGCGACCGGTCCCCCGCACCGGGACCACCCCGGCCGTGCCGCCGGTGAAGGGGCGCCGGCTGGGGGCGCTGGCCGTGGTCACCGGCGTCGCCGCGGTGCTAGCCGCCACCACGCTCACCGCCGCCGCGACCTGGCTGCTCGTCACCGCCGCCGACCGGCCCCCCGTCCTGACGCTGTCGGTGGCCGCCGTCCTGGTGCGCGCCAGCGCCACCGCCCGCCCGCTGCTGGTCTACGCCGAACGCCTCCTGAGCCACGACGTCGCGTTCTCCCGGCTGGCCCGCTGGCGCTCCGACGTCGTCGCCGCCCTGATCCCCCGGTTGCCGGGGCCGCTGTCGCGCCGGCGGTCCGGCCGGGCCGGGGAACTGCTGGTGCAGCTGGCCGACGACGTCGACGCCCGCGTGGACGGGCTGCTGCGCGCCCGGCACCCCGCGACGGTGACCGCCTTGGCCGTCGTCGTCGCCCTGGCCGCCGCGGCGGTCCTGGACCCGCGGCTGGCGCTGGCCGCGCTGCCCGGGCTGGCCGTGGCCGGGCTGCTGGCCCCGGCGGTGGCCGCCGCGGCCGAACGGCGCGAGCAGGCCCACCGCGAGGACGTCGGCGCGCTGGCCAGCGCCACCGTGGAGACCCTCGACGCCGTCGAGGACCTGCAGACCCTCGAGGCGGCCGGGCCGCTGGAGGTGGTGCGCCGCAGGCAGTCCGCGCTGGCGGGGGCCGAGCGCCGGCGGGCCCGCGCCGCCGGGGCGACCGCCGCGCTGTCGGCCGCCGGGACCGGGCTGGTGGTGCTGGGCCTGGCCACCGCCGCCGGCACCTCGCAGGCCCCGCTGGCCTGGGTCGCGGCCGCCGTGCTGGCCGGGGTGAGCGTCGCCGACGCCACTCGCGCCCTGCCCGAGACCGCCCGCGCCCGCGAACGGGCCCGCCGCGCCGACGCGCGCGCCGCGGCGCTGCTGGCCACTCCGGTCACGGCCGTCGAACGCGCCGACCCGCGGCCGCTGCCCGCGCCGCGCGAGCTCGTGCTGAGCCTGCGCGGGCTCGTCGCCGGCTGGGACGGGCCGTGCCTGCGGGGGGTGGACCTGGACCTGGCCGCCGGGGACGTCGTCGCGGTCCGCGGCCCGTCGGGGTCGGGGAAGTCGACGCTGGCCGCGGTGCTGCAGCGGTTCCTGGACCCGGCGGCCGGGTCGGTGCTGCTGGACGGGGTGGACGTGCGGGAGCTGGCCGGGGACGACGTGCGGTCGTTGGTGGGCCGCGTCGGCGACGACGAGCACGTCTTCGCGACGTCGCTGCGGGAGAACCTGCTGCTGGCCGCGCCGGGCAGCGGTGACGAGGCGCTGGTGGAGGTGCTGCACCGGGTGCGGTTGCAGGACTGGTTCGCGGCGCTGCCGCACGGGCTGGACTCCCGGCTCGGCGACGGCGGGGCGCCGCTGTCCGGCGGCGAGCGCCGGCGCCTGGCGATGGCCCGCTCGCTGCTGGCCGACGTGCGGGTGCTGGTGCTCGACGAGCCGTCGGAGGGGCTGGACGCGGCGACCGGGGCGCGCCTGGTGGCCGACCTGCTCGACGCCCGCGCCGACCGGGCCGTGCTGCTGCTGGCGCACCGCGAGGAGGGCGTGGACCGGGCGGGCCGGGTGTACGACGTGCGGGACGGGCGGCTGGTCCCGGTGCCGGAACTCACCCGATCGGCCTAGCCCGTTCGGTTCACCGTTGGTTCATCCGTGGTTAACCTGTGGTCCCGCCCAGCGCCACCGCGCCGGGCTCGATCGGGGGGTCACCCACCGTGCTCGAGGTCACCATCTCCCCACGCCGGCTGCTGCTGGGCCTGCTCGCGGTCGTCGCCGCGCTCACGCTGACCAGCTACGCGTTCCTGCTGCTGACCGTGGGGCTCGGCGTCGACGCGCCGGTCGTGGTCTCGGCCCGCAAGTTCTTCGACGTCAACGCCGAGACCAACCTGCCGTCCTGGTTCTCCGCCGTCCTGCTCACCGTGACGGGCCTGGTCACGTGCGACGCCGGCCGTCGCGCGTTCGCCGGGCGGCAGCCGTGGCGCTGGCACTGGACGGTGCTGGGCGCGGGGTTCTGCTACCTGTCCCTGGACGAGCTGGTCGGGCTGCACGAGCGGTTCGTCGGGCCGATGACCGCGCTCGTGGGCGACGGGGGCGTCTTCAAGTACGCCTGGGTCGCCGCGGCGCTGCCGGCCGTCGCGGTCGTGGCGGTCCTGTACGCCCGGTTCCTGGCGGCGCTGCCGCGGCGCACCGCGGGCCTGGTCCTGCTCGGCGGGGCCCTGTACGTGGGGGGCTCGGTCGGCCTGGAGATGGTGGCCAACGCGCTGTCGGACGCCGGGCTCAGCGAGCAGGGGCTGCTGCTGGGCACCCTGCAGACGCTGGAGGAGGCCTGCGAGATGGCCGGCCCCGCCCTCTTCCTCGCGGTCGTGGCGGGTCTGCCCCGCGCTCGGACCGTGGACGTGTCGGCACCCCGCGTCCGGGTGACCAACGGCTAACGTTCGGTGATGGGCCGTCTGCGCGTCGCCGTCCTCGCCCTCGTCCCGCTGCTCGCCGGCTGCGCGGCACCCGCCGCCTCGGCCCCCGGGGCGGCGGTCGAGGTCCCCCGGCAGTCCCGGTCGCTGCGCACCCCCGCGCTGCCGGCGTTCACGTCCACGACCGCGCCCGTCACCGCCGCCGACCTGTCCGCGTCCTGGCGGCCCGGCTGCCCCGTCGGGCCCGAGCGGCTGCGCGTCGTCACCGTCTCCACCGTCGACCTCACCGGCCGCGCCTCCACCGGCCGGATCGTCGTGCACGCCGACGTCGCCGGGCCCGTCACGGCGATCTTCGCGCAGCTGTACGCGCTGCGGTTCCCCGTGGCGCGGATGGAACCGGTCGAGGCGTTCGGCGGCTCCGACGACGCCTCCATGGCCGCCGACAACACCTCGGGGTTCAACTGCCGCGCCACCACCGGCGGCACCGGCTTCTCCGAGCACTCCTACGGCACCGCGATCGACCTCAACCCCGTCGAGAACCCCTACGTCAAGGGGACCACGGTGCTCCCCGAGGCCGGCCGGGCCTTCGTGGACCGCCGCCCCGCGCCGGGCGTCGTCCTCGCCGGGGACGCCGTGGTCCACGCCTTCGCCGAGCACGGGTTCTCCTGGGGCGGGGACTGGCGGTCGCTGAAGGACTACCAGCACTTCTCGGTCTCGGGCGACTGAGCCGGGCCCGCGGGCCGTTCAGCCCAGCAGCGCGTCCACGTCGACGCGCACCGTCGCCACGCCCACGTCGAGGTCGGCGACGTCACCGCGGCCCAGCGTCGCGGTCGGGGTGAGGATGCCGTCCACCAGCGCGTACGCGGTGACGCGCTCGTCGCGCGGGTCGACGATCCAGTACCGGGGCAGGCCGGCGGCAGCGTACTTCGCGCTCTTCCAGACCAGGTCGTCGCCGCGGTTGGAGGACAGGACCTCCACCACCAGCTCCGGGGTGCCGGTGAAGCGAGCGCCCGATCCGGCGCGCGCGGTGGCGAGGTCGTACACCACCACGTCGGGGATGAACTCGTCCCGGCCGGGTTTCCACGCCCACGCGGTGTTGACCCGGTGCGTCGCCGGCAGGACCGCCTTGATCAGCCAGGTCAGTTCCAGGGCGATGAGCTGGTGCTGCTCGCTGGGGCTCGGGCTCACGACGAGACGACCGTCGATGTACTCCGCACGCGGGTCCTCCGGAAGGCTCTCGTACTCCTCCCAGCTGAGGGACCGCCCCACGGTGGACAGCGTGGTCGGCTGCTCGGTCACGGGACACCTCCTCCGGGTCGCGCCCAGCCTAGCCGCGCACCCCGCGCGGGCGCCCGGGTCAGACCCGGTCGAACACCCCGCGCTGCGCCGGCAGGCTCGCCGTGGTCGCCACCGGCTGCCGCACGGTCAGCAGCGCGCTCGGCACCTCCGCCAGCTCTCCCGCGCGCGCCGGCGCGCCGCTGCCGTTGCGCAGCAGCCGCGCCGAGCGGTGGGTGCCGCGGACGACGTCGTCGACGCGCACCGACATCGCCGGGAGGTCCACGGCGTGGCTCAGCAGCTGCCGCAGCGCCTCCGGCGAAGCCGTGACCCGCTCCCCCGCCAGCACGCACAGCGCCCAGTCGGCGCCGACGTGCGCCAGCGCGGCCTCCTGGGCCCGGTCGCGGTCGTCGGCCCAGAAGCCGGAGACGACGGTGACCGCCGGGTGCAGGGTCGCGTCGAAAGCGGCGCTGCCGGGCGCGAGGTGGTCGGCGGTGTCGTAGACGACGACCTCGTCGGCCACGTCCACCAGCCCCCGCAGGTCCTGCTCCAGGGCCGGCGCCAGGGTCGCGGTGTCGGTGGTGCCCTGCAGCACGAGGCACGCGGCGAGGGTGGTCCGCGAGGTGGTGCGGGTGCTGGTCATGGTCGTTCCCGTCGGTCGTCCGTGGGCGCCTGTCCACGCCTTCGACAGAGCATCGGCCGGAACCGCCGGAGTGTTTCGTGCGTCACACACTCTTTACACGGTGTTGACGTGCGTGCCGTCTCCTGCGGGGGACGCGCACGGGTGCGGTCAGGCCCGCCGGCCGGCGCGCCGGGCGAACTCGTCGAGGGCGCTGAGGATCTCCGGCGCCTGCCAGCGCCGGTCGCGCCGCCGGCCGGAGAACTCCACGACGACCCCGGCGCCGGTGAGCGTGGCCAGCGCCTTCGCCGCGTTGACCGTCGACACCCCGACCTCGCGGGCGACCGTGTCGACGTCGAGGACGGGCTGGCGGAACAGCAGGTCCAGGACCGACCACGCCGCCGCCCCCTGCCGGGCGCGCACGACCGACCGCCACCGCTCCCGCACGTCGGCGAGGTCGGCCAGCAGCTCGCGGCCGTGGACGACCGCGTGCTCGGCCGCGGCCGTGAAGCACCGCACGATCGGTTCCACGTCCCCGGCGCGGTAGGCGGTGAGGGCGGCGACGTACCGCTCGCCGTCGCGCAGCAGACCGGCGGAGACCGGGACGACGGTCTGCCGGACCAGGCCGCGGCGGCGCAGCAGGACGTGCACGAGGGCGCGGCCGGTGCGGCCGTTGCCGTCGACGAAGGGGTGGACGGTCTCGAACTGCGCGTGCACCAGGGCGGCGTGGACGAGGGCCGGGACGTCCCGCCGCGCCGCGAAGGTCATCAGGTCCTCGATCGCGGCCGGGACCGCGTCGTGGTGCGGGGGCACGAACTCGGCCTGGTGCGGGCCGTACCCGCTGCCCCCGATCCAGACCTGCTCGCGCCGCCAGGTGCCGGCGTGGTCGGGCGCGGACTCGGCGAGCAGGTCGCGGTGCATCGCCAGCACGGCGCCGGCGTCGAGCTCCGCGGTGGCGATCGCCCGTTCCATGGCCCGCACGTTCCCCAGCACCAGGCCGGCGTTGCGGGTCGCGTCCTGGGCGTCGAGGGCCGCGACGGCCAGCGCCCTCGCGCCGGAGGTGATGTTCTCGATCTGGGAGCTGGACGCGGACTCCGAGCGCAGCAGCAGCGCGGAGAAGGGCACGGGGTTCCCCGCGCTCTCCGCGTCGAAGCGGGTGACGAGCCCCGCCGCCCGCTCGGCCTCCGCGAGCAGCCCCAGCGGCAGCACCGGGTCGAGGTGGGCGACGGGCGGCAGGACCGCGGCCCGGTACTCCCCCGTGTGGGACTCCCGCACCCGGCGGGAGACGAGGTCGGCGGGGACGCGCGAGGTCCAGGGGTGCGCCTCGTGGCCGATCGCCACCCAGCCGCCCGTCACCACGGACCGAGGTTACCAACGGATGTGCGTTGATCCGTCGTCAACGAGCCGCTCTGCTGATGGATCGGACGGTTCCCTTGCTCACAGGTGCGCCCCCGCGCAGGACGTCTCGCACGCGCTGGTGGCGAAGGCCGCCGACGGGTCACCGAGGTCGGTCCGGCGCACCAGCGCCAGCCCGTCGCGGGACCGGGTGGTCGGGGCCGGGGACGCCGTCGTGGACGAGGTCGTCGACGCCGAGGGCGTGGACGGCGCCGAGGTGGACGACGACGGCGTGGAGGATGGAGCCGAGGGCGCCGACGTGGGACCGCCCGTGGGCGCGGCGCCGGTGGGCGAGGCCGACGGCGCGGAGCCGGCGGGGGCGGCGTACGTCAGGGCACCGGGCAGGACGCTGCCGTCGGCCGGGTCGGCGCTGCCGTTCGGGAACAGCGTCACGTCGTAGCTGCCGGCGACGCGCGCCGGGACCCGCACCTGCAGCTGCGACGGGTACGCCGAGACGATCGTCGCGGTCGCGGAGTCACCGATCCGGACGGTCCCCACCTGGTCCAGGTCGGTGCCGCGGATCGTGACGAGGGCGCCCCCGGCGGTCGAGACCGTCGACGGGCTCAGCGAGGTCACCGCGAAGCGGCCGACGGCGGGGAAGGTGCTGGTCGGGGCCGGCGTGGGCGCCGCCGAGGGCGGGGCGGACGGGACCGACGGCGCGGCGGTCGTCGAGGGCGTGCTGGAGCTGGACGGACCGGCCGTCGGGCCGCCGGGGGTGGTGGCGGGGCTGCTCGGGGTGCTCCCAGCGGTCGGGTCCGTCGTCGCCGTGACGCTGGGCGCGGACGTCGGCGCGGTGGTGGGCGCAGCGGTCGGGGCCGTGGTGGGAGCCGTGGTGACCGTCCCGGTCGGCTGCTGGGACGGCGCGGTGGTCGGCGCCGTGGTCGGCGCGGTGGTCGGCGCGGCCGAGGGGGCGGTGCTCGACGGGGAGGACCCCGGCGCGGTCGTGGTCGCACCGGGCGTGGGGGCGCTCGTGCCGGTGGAGGTGCCCGACGGCGCGGGCGTCGTCGCCGTGGTGCTCGGGGACGCGCCGGCCGACGTGCTGGGCGAGACGGTCGGGGTGCTGGCCGGGGTGTCGGAGACGATGAGCGGCGCCGCCCACGGCCGGGTCAGGGCCGTGCCGTCGCGCAGCAGCTGCGCGGTGACGAGGTACTCCCCGTCGGGCAGCGCGGTGCCCAGGGAGAACGACTGCGACACCGAGGAGGTCGTCCCCAGGTCCACGTCGAACTCCCCGCGGGTGTCGGTGGTGTACGGCGTGCCGCCGACGGTGACGTCGAGGCCGGACACGCCCCACAGGTCCCCGTCCTCGCGGCTGAGGATCCCCACCCGCAGCGTGTGGACCCCGGTGGTCGGGCCGCCCTGCACGCTGATCACCGGGTTCTGGGTGCTGCCCGCGACGGTGCCGGCACCGCTGAAGCGGTACGCGACCTCCGCGTCGGCGCTCAACTGGGCCAGGGACAGGCGCCCGCCGCTGACCGACAGGGCCGGCAGGTTCGGCTGGGCCACGGTGTCGGCGAGCAGCGCGGCGCGCAGCGAGCGCATCCGGTCGACCGGGGTGCCGGTCGCGGGGCGCACCGAGGCGTACATCGCGACGCCGGCGGCGACCTGCGGGGCGGCGATCGAGGTGCCGCTGACGAGCTGGAAGCTGCCGTCGTTCGTCGGGACGAGGACCAGCTTCCCGGGGGCGAACAGGTCCACGCTGGTGCGTCCGAACGCCGAGCTGGCCGCCTTGGAACCGTCGGCCGCGAGGGACCCGACGGTGAGGACGTTCTCCTCGGTGAGGCTGGCCGGGTACATCGGGACGGTGTCGCGGTCGGCGTTGTCGTTGCCGGCCGCCGCGACGACGAGGACGCCCTTGCTCGCGGCGTACTGGACCGCGGTCTGCAGGTTCGCCAGGGCCGTGCCGGTGACCGCGCCGCCCCAGGAGGCGTTGATCACGGTCGCGCCGTGGTCGGCGGCGTAGCGGATGGCCTGGGCGCCGAGGTTGACGTCGACGCCGTGCCCGGTCCCGATGACCAGCGGCATGATCTTCGCGTCGGGGGCGACGCCCGCCGACCCCTGGCCGTTGCCGGCGCGGGCGGCCGCGGCCCCGGACACCGAGGTGCCGTGCTCGCCGCCGCTGCCGTTGTCGACGTCGGCGGTGCCGGTGACGAAGTTCCAGCCGTGGCAGTCCCCCGTGATGCCGTCACCGTCGCCGTCGGACCCGCACGCCGGGTTGTTCCACAGCGCGGCGGCGAGGTCGGGGTGGTCGGAGTCGTAGCCGGTGTCCACGACGGCGATGACGGTCCCGGCCCCGGTGGTGGCGGTCCACCCCTCGGGGGCGTCGACGTCGACGCCGGCGACGGCGGCCTGTCCGAAGGCGTTGGAGCCGGTGTTCTCCAGGTTCCAGCCGTACGGGCTGTACATCGGGTCGTTGGGTCCGGCGGCGACCTCCCCGCTGGCGGAGTCGGCGACGTCGGTGACGCCGGGGACGGCCCGCAGGTCGGCGGCCGTGCCCGACGTGGCGACCAGCGCCGTGCCGTCGGCCAGCATCTGCGCCGACCGGACGCCCGGGACCTGCCCCAGCGCGGTCAGCAGGTCGGCGTCGACCTCACCGGGGACCTGCTGCAGGACAGGCGCTCCGGGCTGCGACACCGGGCGGGAGGAGTCGTCGGTGACGTACCAGGTGCGCCCGACGTGCAGTTCGAGGTGCCCGGACGGGCCCAGGCTCGCCGTCGCCGCGGCGTGCAGCTGCGCGTCGACGGCCGGCAGGCCGCTCGCGCCCGCCAGCGGGTCCGAAGCCCGCACCACGAAGCGGTGCAGGCCGTCCCCGGGCCCGAAGCCGTCGGCGATCGCCACGGAGGCGCCCGAGAAGACCGTGAACGCCCCGGCCCCCAGGGCCAGCGAGGCCACCCCCGCCACTGCCGGAACCCACCCGCGTCGTGCCACAGCGCCCACCCCGGTCTCTCGATGATCTCCGTCGGTGAAGGCATCGGGTGCGAGAGGGGTCCACGTGATGAGCCGAGCGGGTCACGGCGATCGGGTGAGCCGGGAAACACCGAAGGGTGGGCACCGACCCGTGGGGTCGGAGCCCACCCTCTGAGTGGTGGATCGTTCAGAACGCCTTGTCGAAGAAGACGGGCGGGCGCTCGGCCCGCTCCATCTTGCTTAGCGCCCGACGCTGGTTGCGCACCTGCACGAGCGCCTCGGCGAGGCGCTCGCTGACTTCCAGGTGACGCTGCAGCAGCCGACGCGCCCGGTCGCTGAACTCCATCGGCAGCGGCCCCTGCAGGCTGGGTGCGATCCAATCCTGCGGGTTCAGCAGCTCCTCGGGAACGTTCTCGTCACCGTCGTGCATCCGGGCGAGCAGATCCTCGGCCTCAGCGACACCGACCTCGACATCGGCCAGCGCCGCACCCCACGCGTCGCGCCAGCGGTCGCCGGACATCCCCTCGACGGGGCCGACGGGAGTCGTCACCGGGCGGCCGGAACGCCGGTCAGGCTCTCCAGCGCCGCTTGGCGCCACGCCTCGGCCAGCGGCTCGACCGTCTCGACGCGGACGACGGCGGTGCGGTCGGCGTCACCGGACATGTTCGCGGCGACGAGCTCCTGCACCATCCAGGTGTAGAGAGCCATCAGGCCGGGGCCACCGTCCCACTTTTCCACGTCGAGGCCGACCTGCAGCTCGCGGATGATGTCCTGGGCGTGGATGAGGTTGGTGTGGGCGGTCTCACGGTCGCCGGCGCGCTGGGCGTCCTCGCCGCGCTTGAGGTCGAGCACAAGACGGTCCCAGAGCATGACGAGCAGCGTGGCCGGACTGGCGGTGGAGAGGCTGTCGCTGAGGTAGCGGCCGGCCCGGGGGCTGCGAGACGTCATAGCGGTCATGCGAGATTCCTCCGTGGGTGTGCGGGATCTGCCCCTTCATCGGCAGCCCGGCCCGCGAGTCAAGGATTTACCCGCACACGCGAAGAGGGCCGGTCCGACGCGTGCGCGTCGGACCGGCCCTCCCGTCGTGGTGCTGCGATCAGCCCAGGCCGGCCAGCTGGCCCGCCATCCAGGTGGACTGGCTCTGCAGCTTGCCCAGTGCCACTTCCAGAGCACCGTAGTACTTCTGGTAGTAGGCCCGCTTGTCCGCCAGCCGGGTGTCCCAGTCCGCAATCCGCTTTGTCAGGTCCCCGATGGAGGAGTTCTGACCGCTGATGGCCGAGGTGATGGTTCCCGTGACCGAGTCGGTGGCGCTCTTGGCGACCCGAGCGATCCGCTCGACGATCCCGTCCGGGCGCGCCGGCTCGCCCACCTTGGGCGCCGGCAGCGAGGCACCCGAGACGAGCGCCTGGACACCCACCGGGTCTTTGGCGTGGGCCTCCAAGAACTTCGCCTTGTCGAACGACAGACCGATGTTCGACGTGGTCGCCTTGGTCTTGTCGATCTGGAGTCCGAAGGTCGCCGCGGACGAGTTCCCTCCGACGGCGCTGGTCACGGCATCGACGATCTGCGCCTTCAGCGCCCGCAACGCGCTGTCACCCTTGAGGGTCCCGCCACCGGTCACCTTGCCGTCCGCGCCGACCGCGCCGGGGCGCGTCTGCAGAGTGATGTCGCTCAGGGCGGCGTTGGCGGCGTCGACCAGCGACTGCATCGCGGAAGCGATCGCCTCCGGGTTCGAGGTGACCCCGACGGTGACGCTGCTCGCCTCCTTGGTGACGGCGAGGGACACGCCCGGCATGACGTCCTTGAACGAGTTCGAGGACGAGGTCACCGTGATCGGGTTGGTCTTGCCGATGGTGATCTCTGCGTCCTGCGCGGGGCTCAGCTCATCGATCCCCTGCGCCTTCTCGACGGTCGACAAGGCAGCGTAGTCACCCGGAGCGAAGGTAATCTTCCCCGGCGTAGCCACGGTCCCCTCCGGCCTGCCGCTTCCGGTGTGAGGGACGAGCTTGAAATCGCCCTTGGACCCGGAGTCGGTGGAGGTGATCTGCAGGCGGTACTTGTTGTCGGACACGCGGATGGCGACGGCCTTGATGCCGAACTGGCCCGCCTCGTTGATCGCAGCTGCGACCTGGTCCAAGGTACCGGTGTTCGGCTTGAGGGTGACGTACGACCCATCGGACTTCACGACGTCCAGCGGGTAGCTGAGCGTCGACGGGTCCACCTTGCCGTCGGTGAGAGCGAACTCCTCGCTGACGGCCGTGCGAGCCGACGCGAGCTTCACGACGTTCACGGTGAGCGATCCACTGCCGGCCTTGCTGTCCGTCGTCACGGTGACCGCCTCGTTGGAGGACGTCGCCTTGACCGGGCTCCAGGCCGTGGCCTTCTGCAGCGCTTCGGCGGCCGTCTGCAAGGCCGTCATCTTGGTGTTGACCGACTGGTAGCCGGCCACCTTCAGCTGGGCAGTGCTGACGGTGCTCTTCAACCGCGTCTGGGTGGCGGCGTCCGCGGAGACGAGCGAGTTGATGATGCTGGTGGTGTTGAGGCCGCTGACGAGACCGTCAACGGTGGACGAGATGCTGGACATCAGACCCCCCTTTCCGGTGGGTTGTCGCATCGGGACATGACAAACGGGGGCACCGGGGATACCGGTGCCCCCGCTTGGGTGAGGTCCGTTCAGCTACCGCCGGCGGGCCTCAGAGAAGCGATGATCAGCCGCGCAGCAGGGAGAGGATGTTCTGCGAGGAGGAGTTCGCCTGCGCCAGCATGGAGGTGCCGGCCTGGGACAGGATCTGGCTCTTCGAGAACTTGGTCATCTCCTTGGCCATGTCGGTGTCGCGGATGGCCGACTCCGATGCGGTGATGTTCTCGATCGAGACGTTGAGGCTGTTGATCGCGTGCTCGAAGCGGTTCTGGATCGCACCAACAGATGCACGGGCAGTCGAAACGCTCTTGAGCGCGTTGTCGATTTCCGCGATAGCAGTCTGAGCAGAGCCCGGGCCCGTGAGGTTACTGGTCTGAAGACCGAGTCCGGACGAGCTGAAGCCGCTAGCCGAAGCGTACGTGGTGTCAGTCCCGGCAGTGGTGACACTGCCGGTCATGTTGCCGAAGGTGTTGTCCGTCTTACGGAATCCGACGGTGATAGCACCCGAGGCGCCAGCCGTGGGCTGGGTCACCGTCAGGTTTGCCGCACCCGTGCTGGCCAGGTTGAACTTACCGGCAAGCGCGGTCCCGTTCGCACCAGTGGTGAGGTCCGCAAGCAAGTCCGTTGCGTTGGTCGTCGTGGTGGTAACCGTCAGCGTGACCGACTTGGATCCATCGGCAATGGTGATCTTGTCACCGGCGGCATAGGCGAAACCGGCCGTAGCAGTGTACTGGGTCGGGACGCCGTTAACCTGCGCGGTGACAGGCCCGAAGACCGAGGAACCGAGGTTGATGTTCAGCCGGTCGTTCGCCGAGTTGTTGGCCCCAATCTGGAACGAGCCGTTGTAGCTGCCGTCGAGCAACTTCTGGCCACCGAAGGAGGTGGTGTTCGAGATGCGGTCGAGCTCGCTCTTGAGCTGGCTGAACTCGGTGTTGGCTGCAGCCTTGGCGTCCGCATCCTGCGAACCGGAGTTCGACGCCTGGACGGCCAGGTCGCGCATGCGCTGCAGGATCGAGGTGGAGGTGCTCAGGGCGCCGTCAGCGGTCTGGGCGACGTTGACGCCGTCCTGCGCGTTGCGGGCGGCCTGGGTCATACCGTTGATCTGCGAGCGCAGGCCCTCGGAGACGACGAGGCCGGCGGCGTCGTCAGCGGCCTTGTTGATGCGGAACCCAGAGGACAGCTTCTCCAGCGAAGAGCTCTGCGCCTTGTCGGTGGCGGCGAGGTTGCGGTAGCTGTTGACGGCCGCGATGTTGTTGTTGATGCGAAGACCCATGATGACGATTCCTCCGTGATGTGGGGTCTGACGTGTTTCGTGTCTGCCATCCGTGGCTTGACACTCTCTTCATCGGCTCGTGGGTCCGGGACCTGAGCCCTTCGTCCCGTGGCAAACGGGTGACCCTTCTCGATCACCCGCACCTCGACCACCTGGAGTCCCTCCAGGCACGACGGTCGCGGCGGCCCACCAGTCGACGTGGCTCCGCGAACGGAACCCCGCACCTCCATTCAAGCACGCAGGGTCACGGCTTGTCGCGGTAAGTGAGGAACGAGCGAGGCCCCGCTCCGACGGGGTCGGAACGGGGCCTCGGTCGAGCAGGCGACGCGGACGGTCAGGCTGAGCGGCGGGCCGGCTGGACGCCCACCGAGGCGAAGGCCGACAGCGCCAGGCGCGAGCGGAAGTCGCTC
The DNA here is from genome assembly GCF_050871975.1 of Kineococcus rugosus. Classification (NCBI taxonomy): domain Bacteria; kingdom Bacillati; phylum Actinomycetota; class Actinomycetes; order Kineosporiales; family Kineosporiaceae; genus Kineococcus; species Kineococcus rugosus. The sequence continues at coordinate 36,511 of NZ_JBJLSJ010000041.1, forward strand.
TGCGTCCCGACCGCGGCGTAGTACGCCTCCTTGCGCTTGACCGCAGCACCGGAGCCGGCGGCGCGGGCCACCATCTCGGGCGACAGGTGGGTGTTCATGCCGTCGCGCAGCAGCACCAGGGCCTCGGCGCGCATCTGCGAGATCCGCGACTCGGACACCTCCAGCTCCTCGGCGATGTCAGCCATGGGCCGTTCCTGGATGAAGTAGCCCTCCACGACGACCCGCAGCCGCTCCGGCAGGCAGGCGATCGCCGAGCGCAGGTAGCCCAGGCGCTCGCGGTGCAGCAGCTCCTGCTCCGGGCCGGGGGTGTGCGTGGGCAGGTGGTCGTCGAGGGAAGCGCCGTCGGCGGTGAAGCCCTGCATGGACAGGACCATGGAGCGCTGCGCCTCGTCGCGGGTCTCGGTGACCTCCTTCTCGGTGACCCCGAGGGAGGCGGCGAGCTCGGCGCCGGTCGGCGTGCGGCCCAGCTCGGCGGTGAGCTTGTCCTCGGTCTGGCTCAGCTTGCGCTGCCGGCTGCGGACCCCGCGCGAGGCCCAGTCGGCGCCACGCAGGTCGTCGAGGATCGCGCCGCGGATGCGGGTGTTCGCGTAGCGGTTGAAGGGGACCCCGGTGTTGGGGTCGTAGGCCTGCGAGGCCTGGAAGAGCGCCATCAGCCCCGCCGAGGTGAGGTCGTCGCGGCTGACGTGCGACGGCAGACGGCCGATGAACTCGCTGGTGATGTAGCCGACGAGCGGCAGGTTCTTCTCCACGAGCGCGTGGCGCTCGGCGGCGGTGAGCTCGACCATGGGGAGCTCCCGGGTGGCGAAGGCGGTGTCTGCGGTCACACCCCCCTTCTCGGCAGACACCCGCCCCGGACTTGAGCGCCGAACGGGTGACACTCCCGCCGCCCGGCGTTGCTCCGGACGGGTGGGAGGGCGTCACGGGCCGTCGTGGACCGCCCCGACCGGGTGACGCCCGTCTCGAACGGCGCAGTGTGCTTCAGCGGAGGGGTTGAACCAGCCGAGACTAGGCGGAGCGTTCCACCGCGACCGGTGGTGCGCCTGTGTTTCGTGGGGCTGGAGGGAACGTCGTGAAGCCGTTGTGGCAGGTCGTCCGCGACCTGGAGTTCGCGCACAAGAAGGGGCGCCTGACGCCGTCCTTCATCGACCACTACGCCGACGTGAACGGGGAGCGCATCAGTGCGCTCTATGCGCTGTGCGCGAAGAACTTCCTCGACGTCGAGCATGAGATCGGCCGCAACGACCACATCGCGCGCGAGCGCGAGCACAGCATCGACCAGGCCGCGGTCAACCGCGCCCTGGAGGAGGAGGCGCGCGTCCTGCACCAGGAGCTGCGCACCGCCCGCGAGGACGGCCGGCCCTACTACCTGCGCAAGCCGACGAAGAACGCGCAGTTCATCAAGAAGGCGGGGAGCTGACCGACCCCGTCACCGGGTTCGGTCCCCGCGGCGCTCAGCTCGTGGTAGCGGCCGCCGATGGACGGCTCGAGCACGACTGACGATCGGATCGGGGAAGGACACGCATGGGCCTGGCTGAGGTCTCCGGCATCCTCTGGAAGGAGCGGGAGCTCCTGGAGCTGCTCCTGTTCAAGCTCGAGGAGGAGCAGCTCGTGCTGGCCAGCGGCCGGACCCGCTGGCTGGCGCACGCGACCCGCGAGGTCGAGTTCGTCATGGAGCAGATCCGGACCACCGAGCTCCTGCGGGCCGTCGAGGTCGATGCGGCCGCCCCCGAGCTGGGCCTGGAGCCCGGCCCCAGCCTGGGCGCCATCGCCGAGGCCGCCCCCGAGCCGTGGGGTGAGCTGTTCAAGAGCCACCGGGACGCGTTCCTGACGCTCACCGCGGAGATCCAGGACCTCGCCGACGCCAACCGCGACCTGCTGCACGCCGGCTCCCGCGCCCTGCGTGAGACGCTGCTCGGGCTGGACAAGCCCCTCGACACCTACACCGCCCGGGGCAAGAACACGGTCGAGTCGACCGGCGGATCCCGCGCCCACTTCGTCGACAAAGCCATCTGAGAGGACCCCCGATGAGCACCTTCTCCGGCATCAACACCGCCCGCCGCGCGCTGGGCGCCGCCCAGCTCGGCATGGAGACGACCGGGCAGAACATCGCCAACGTCAACACCCCGGGCTACTCCCGCCAGCGGGTCGAGCAGTCCGCGAGCGTGCTGAACCAGACCGGTCAGTTCACCCAGAAGCACGTCCCCGGCGACGGCGTCGTCGTCAACGGCCTGAGCCGGGTCTCCGACGCGCTGGCCACCGCCACCGCCCGTCAGGACTCCGCCGCCGCGCAGGAGCAGGCGACGGCCGCCACCATCTGGTCCGGCGTCGAGAACGTCCTGGGCGACACCGGCGCCAGCGGCCTGAGCGAGAACCTCAAGGACCTGTCCTCGGCGTGGAACGACCTCGCCTCCAAGAGCGGCACCGACGGTCTCGCCGGCGCGCAGTCGCTGGTGATCACCCGTAGCCAGACGGTGGCGACGCAGGTCGTCGGGATGAACAGCCAGCTGGAGGAGCAGTACGACCAGCTGGGTCTGCAGGCCGACACGCTCGCCACGCAGGCCGGCACCATCGCGAAGAACGTCGCGAAGCTCAACGCCGGCATCCGCGAGACGCTGGCCAACGGCGCCTCGGCCAACGAGCTCATGGACCAGCGCGACCAGCTGCTCAACCAGCTCTCCGACCTCACCGGTTCCCGCGTGGTGAACCGGGAGAACGGCACCGTCGACGTCCTCGTCGGCAACGCGGCCCTGGTGACCGGCGACGTCTCCCACGAGCTGACGGTCGGCGTGCAGGTCAGCACCACCGACAAGACCGCGGTCGCCGCCGGGGCGCAGAAGATCGGCAACCAGCTGGTCCTCAGCATCGGTGGCCAGGTCGCGGAGCCCGCGGCCGGTTCGCTGAAGGCCACGCTGGATGGCGCCAACAAGACCCTGGTCGACCAGAAGAGCGACCTCGACGACTTCGCGACGACGCTGACGAACACGGTCAACAAGGCGTACGACGGCACGTTCTTCCAGAGCGTGGCGAGCGGCTGGGACGCCGGCGCCCCGGGCTACACCACCGCGAAGGTCGACGCCTCCCAGCTCACCGTGGCCGTCACCAGCGGCCTCCGCGACAGCAGCGGCACCTCGGCCGACCGCACCTACGCCAAGGCGGTCTCCTCCGCCTTCGCCGGGGTGAAGTCGGAGTGGCGCACCAACGTCACCAACCTCGCCGCCTCGACCCAGTCCGCGTCCAACCGCGCCGAGCTGTCCGCGCAGGTGTCGCTGAAGTCCAGCGCGGTCCGCGACGGCGTCTCGGGCGTCAACCTGGACGAGGAGATGACCAACCTGGTCGCCTACCAGCACGCGTACTCGGCGGCCGCGAAGGTCCTCACCACCATGGACGAGGCCCTGCAGTCGCTCCTCAACATGGTCCGCTGACCCTCTGACGACCGAAGGAACTGATCATGCTCGGACGCGTGACCCAGCGCAGCATCGCCACGAACGCGCTGACCAACCTGCAGAACACCCAGACCCGCATGGCGAAGCTGCAGGACCAGATCACCAGCGGCACCTCGCTGCCCAAGGGGTCGGAGGACTCCGTGCGGGCGGCCGCGGCCCTGCGGCTGAACGACCAGATCGCGGTCAACACCGAGAACGGCCGCAACCTCGACGAGGCCCGCGCGTGGATGACCACGCAGGAGCCCGCGCTGCAGAGCACCACCAACGCGCTGCAGAAGGTGCGTGAGCTGGCCGTCCGCGCGAACAACGGCGCCCTGAGCGAGACCGGTCGCCAGGCCATCGCGGCGGAGATCACCGCGCTGAAGGAGACGATCCTCGGCGACGCGAACACCCCGTACCAGGGTCGTGCGGTGTTCGGCGGTACCACCGCCGGTGCGACCGCCTACGCCGGCAGCACGCCCTACGCCTACGCCGGTGACTCCGGCGCCGTCGAGCGCACCATCTCCCCCGGCGTGAAGATGACGGTCAACATCCTCGGCGAGACCGTCTACGGCACGCAGAACGGCGCGAACCTGTTCGCCGAGCTGGACACCCTGGCCGCGAACGTCACGGCCGGCAACACCACCGCGGTGGCCGGTGCCCTGAGCACGATCGACGGGCGCATCACCAGGGCCACGAACGCCATGGCCACCATCGGTGCCCGCACCAACCAGCTCGACCACGCCGAGGAGGTCAACGCCAACCAGCTCGCCTACCTCGAGGCGCAGCTGAACGACGTGCAGGGCGTCGACCCGGCCAAGGCGTACGTGGAGTTCACCCAGCAGAACGTGGCCTACCAGGCCGCGCTGCAGGTGACGGCGAAGACGGTCCAGACCTCCCTCCTGGACTTCCTCCGCTGAGTCACTCCCGCCTCGAACGTCCCGACCCCACCTCCTGCCCCCGGAGTTCCTAGAGTGACCCTCATGACCGACTCGCCTGTGTCCGCCCCGGTGATCGAGTTCGTCTCGCCCCTCATGGGCCTGGCCGAGCACTCCGCCTTCCACCTCGTCCCGCTCGACGAGGAGGGCTCGCTGTACTCGTTGCGCGCTGCGGACGGCGCGGGTGTCCGGCTCGTCGTTCTGGCCCCGGGGAGGTTCTTCCCCGGGTACGCGCCGGAGATCGACGACGAGACGGTGGCGGCGCTGGACCTGCGGGACGCTTCGGAGGCGGCGGTCCTCACCGTGGTGAACGTGGGGGACGACCCCGCGACAGCCACGGTCAACCTGCTGGCCCCCATCGTGATCAACCACCGCACGCTGCGGGCGGCGCAGACCGTCCTGGTCGGCACGGACCTGCCGCTGCGGGCCCCCCTGCTGGCGGCCTGACACGCCGCGTCGAGCCCCGTCCCGAACGCCCCGCCGGCCCTCCGGCGGGGCGTTCGGCGTTCCCGTGGGACGACACGAACACCGCGACGCACAGCGACATTTCCGCTACTGTCAGTACTGGCCGAGCCGTCGGGAGAGTGCTCCCGGGCTACTGCAGATGAAGGGATCGACGTGAGCATCGCTTCCGACACCAAACCCAAGATCGAGTTCGTCACTCCCCTCATGGGGTTCGATCAGCACACCGCCTTCGAGCTGGAACCGCTCGACGACGACGGCATGTTCTTCACCATGCGCTCGACGTCGGACCCCGACCTCGCGCTGGTGCTGGCCGACCCCATGCCCTTCTACCCCGACTACGACGCCACCATCGACGGTGACACCGCCAAGTCGTTGCAGATCGAGGACGAGAAGGACGGCGCCATCCTGGCCATCGTGAACATGGCGCAGGGCAAGGACAAGGCGACGATGAACCTGTTCGCCCCGATCGTCGTCAACCCCAAGTCCCACCGCGCGGTCCAGGCCATGCTCTACGGCGAGGACCACCCGCTCGACGCGCCGCTGACGCCCCCGGCCAGCTGACACGTGGGACCGGGGCGGCCCAGCGGGGCGGCCCGGG
>NZ_JBJLSJ010000042.1:0-39522 GCF_050871975.1 Kineococcus rugosus
CGGGCCCCAGCCCCAACCCCCCCCCCCCCCCCCCCCCGCCGCCGGAGGGGGGCGCGCCCCCTCGCCGTTCGGTAGGGTCGCGCGGGGGGTGATCACGCGGGGGAGCGGGCGGGACGAGGCGGCGACGCGGTGCCCGGGGCGCCCCGGGTGCCCCCCGGGGCGCAGCACCGCCGCGACGGCGGGCTGGTCCAGCCCGTCTCGGCCGGCGCCGTCGCCGCCGTCACCGGGTTCGCCTCCTCCTTCGTCCTCGTCCTCGCCGGCCTGACCGCCGTCGGCGCCACCCCCGCGCAGGCCGCCTCGGGGCTGTTCGCGCTGTGCCTGGCGCAGTTCGCCCTCGCCGCGCTGCTGTCCTGGCGCACCGGCACGCCGCTGTCCTTCGTCTGGTCCACCCCCGGGGCGGCGCTGCTCGTCGCCGCCCAGGGCCGCACCGGGTCCTTCGGCGCCGCGGTCGGCGCGTTCGCGCTGTGCGCCCTGCTGGTCGTCGTCACCGGCGCCTGGCCCGCGCTGGCCCGGCTCGTGCGCCGGGTGCCGACCCCCGTCGCCGGGGCCCTGCTGGCCGGGGTCCTGCTGCCGCTGTGCCTGGCCCCCGTCACCGCCGTGCGGGCCCAGCCCGCCGCCGGGGTCGTGGTCCTCCTCGTGTGGCTGGCCCTGCGCCGCCTCCGCCCGGTGCTCGCCGTCCCCGCCGCGATGGTCGCCGCGCTGGGGTTCACCGTCGCCGGGCTGCCGGGGTCGACGTCCCTGGACTGGGTGCCCCGGCTCGTGCCCGTGCTGCCCGAGCTCGACCCGTACGTCCTGGTCTCCCTCGGTGTCCCGCTGTACGTCGTCACGATGGCCGGGCAGAACATCCCCGGGTTCACGATCCTGCACGCCCTGGGCTACCGCGACGTCCCCACCGGTCGCGTCCTCGTGGGCGCCGGCGTCGGCAGCGGCGCTGCCGCCCTCTTCGGCGGGCACGCCGTCAACCTCTCCGCCCTGGCCGCCGGGATCATCGCCGGGCCCGACGCCTCCCCGGACCCCCGGCGCCGCTGGGTCGCCGCCGTCGCCGGGGGCGCGGGGTACCTCGTGCTGGGGCTGCTCGCCGCGCCCATCGCCGGCCTGGTCGGCACCACCGACCCGGTCCTGGTCGAGGCCGTCGCCGGGCTGGCCCTGCTGGACTCCTTCGTCGGCGGCCTCGTCTCCGCGCTCGCCGACCCCGCCCACCGCCCCACCGCGGGCCTGACCTTCGCGGTCGTCGCCTCCGGGGTGACGTTCGCGGGGATCGGCAGCGCGTTCTGGGGGCTGGTGGCGGGGCTGGTCGCCTTCGCCTGGCTGCGGGCGCGGACCGCACCCGGCCGGAGCTGACCGGGGCCGGCCGGGGCGGGCCGGGGCGGCGGGCTCAGCAGCCGCAGGACGCCCGGTGCCGGAAGGTCGGCGGGATCCGCTCGCGGCGGGGGGCCGCCGGGGCGTCGTCGCGGAGCCGTTCGAGGATCATCGTCACCGCGCGCGTCGCCATCGCGGGCACGTCCTGGTGGATCGCGGTCAGGGCGGGGTCGACGAGGTCGGCCCACTCGGGGTCGTCGTAGCAGACCAGGGCCACGTCGACGCCCACCCGCAGCCCCAGCGCCCGCAGCGCCCGCAGCGTCCCCACCGTCATCGAGTTGTTGCCCACGACCACCGCGCTGGGGCGTCCGGGCCCGGCGAACGCGGCGCGCACGGCCGCCTCGGCGACCTCGGTCTCGCTGCCGCCGTCCAGGACGGTCCCGGACAGGGCGCGGGAGGTGACGACCCGGGTGAAGCCCTCCAGGCGCTCGGTGGTCGAGCTCAGGCCGGTGAGCCCGGCGACGAAGGCCAGCGACGTGTGGCCCAGGTCGGCGAGGTGGCCGGTCAGCAGGGCGGTGGCCTCGGTGTTCTCCGGCGCCACCTGGTCCAGGGGGGCGTCGGTGAACCGGTCGAGCAGCACGGTCGGGACGCGGTGCTGGCGCAGGAAGGGCAGCGCGCCGTCGGCGGCGTGGACCGAGGGGGCCAGCAGCACCCCGTCGACGCGGCGGTCGGCCAGCTCGTGGACCGCCCGCAGCTCCTGCTCGGGGTCGTCGTGGGTGTCGGCCAGCACCAGGGAGTACCCGGCGCGGCGCGCGCTGGACTCGATGGACGTCACGAGGTCGGCGAAGTGCGGGTTGGACACGAACCGGCTGGCCAGCCCCAGGGTCGTCGTGGAGGACCGGGCCAGGGACCGGGCCAGGGCGTTCTGCCGGTAGCCGGTCCGGGCGATCGCGGCGAGCACGGCCTCGCGCGTCGGGGCGCTGACGGTCCGGGTCCCGTTGAGGACGTGCGAGACGGTCGAGGCGTTCACCCCCGCCAGGCGCGCCACGTCGGCCATCGTCACCACGGTCCCAGCCTCCTCCCCGCGAGGTCACGGTCCGGCGACGCCCCCGGACAAGCGCTTGCGCAAGCGCTTGTCCGATCCTAGTGTCGGCGATCGACGAGATCCATCGACGCGAGGGAGCGGCAGATGCGCGATCCGAGGTCCCCCCACCGCCGGCACCCGCAGGTGGTCGTCGGCTACGAGCCCGGCGACGAGCACGCCGTCCTCGAGGCCCTGGCCCAGGCCCGCCTGCGCGGCGGCACCCTCACCGTCGTCGCCGCCGCCCCGCTGCCCGACGGGCTGCTGCTGCGCTGCCGCACCGCGCTCGCCGGCCTCGACGTCCGGCTGCCCCCCGAGGGCGCCGACCTCACCGAGGCCCTGCTCGAGCACGCCGAGCGCGAGCACGCCGCCCTCCTCGTCGTGGGCCTGCCCCGCCGCGGCGTCGACGACCTGCTCGGCGGCCGGGCCCGCCTCGTCGTCCTCGACGCCCCCTGCCCCGTGCTGGCCGTCCCCGAGCCCGGGGGCACCTGCTGCCCGACCCCCGCCGAGGCGGTCACAATGGGTGCGTGAGTGCACCCACGCTGACCGCCGCCCGGCCGCTGCGGATCGGACCGCTCGTCTCCCCGACGCCGGTCGTCCTGGCGCCCATGGCCGGCATCACCAACTCCGCCTTCCGGCGCCTGTGCCGCGAGCAGGGCCAGGGCTTCTACGTCAGCGAGATGATCACCTCGCGCGCGCTCGTCGAACGGACCCCCGAGACGATGCGCCTCATCACCTTCGAGGCCGACGAGACGCCCCGCAGCCTGCAGCTGTACGGCGTCGACCCCCTCACCGTCGCCAAGGCCGTCGAGATGATCGTCGCCGAGGACCTCGCCGACCACGTCGACCTCAACTTCGGCTGCCCCGTCCCCAAGGTCACCCGCAAGGGCGGCGGGTCGGCGCTGCCCTGGAAGGCCGACCTGTTCCGCGACATCGTCCGCGGCGCCGTCCGCGAGGCGTCCAAGGGCGGCATCCCGCTGACGGTGAAGATGCGCAAGGGCATCGACGACGACCACCTCACCTACCTGCAGGCCGGCCGGACCGCCGAGCAGGAGGGCGCCTCCGCCGTCGCGCTGCACGGCCGCACCGCCTCCCAGCACTACTCCGGCACCGCCGACTGGGACGCCATCGCCCGGCTGAAGGAGACCGTCACCACCATCCCCGTCCTGGGCAACGGGGACGTGTGGAGCGCCGAGGACGCCCTGGAGATGGTGCGCCGCACCGGGGTCGACGGCGTCGTCGTCGGCCGCGGCTGCCTGGGCCGGCCGTGGCTGTTCGCCGACCTCGAAGCCGGTTTCGCCGGCCGCCCCGAGCGGGTGCGCCCGGGCCTGCGGCAGGTCGCCGGGGTGCTGCGCCGCCACGCCGAGCTCCTGTGCGCCTTCTACGGCGACGAGCTGCGCGGCTGCCGCGACATCCGCAAGCACGTCTCCTGGTACTTCAAGGGGTACGCCGTCGGCGGCGACATGCGCGCCAAGCTCGGCCTCGTCGACACCCTCGAGGCCCTCGACGAGCTCATCGCCGACCTCGACCTGGACCAGCCGTACCCCGGCGCGGCCGCCGAGGGCTCGCGCGGGCGCGCCGGTTCCCCCCAGGCCCGGGTCGCGCTGCCCGAGGGCTGGCTCGACAGCCAGGAGCTGACCGGCGTCGCCGCCGAGATGATCCGCCAGGCCGAGCTGTCGGTGTCCGGCGGATGAGCGGCGCCGCAGCGGGCTACGGCCCCCAGGACACCGAGCGCTGGGCCGCCGAGCCGCCCAAGGCGCACGGCCGCAGCGCGTTCATGCGCGACCGGGCCCGCGTCCTGCACTCCTCGGCGCTGCGCCGGCTGGCCGCCAAGACGCAGGTCGTCGGGCCCGGCACCGACGACTTCGTCCGCAACCGGCTCACCCACTCCCTCGAGGTCGCGCAGGTCGGCCGCGAGCTCGGCGCGGCCCTGGGCTGCGACCCCGACGTCGTCGACACCGCCTGCCTCGCCCACGACCTCGGGCACCCGCCGTTCGGGCACAACGGCGAACGCGCGCTCGCCGAGGCCGCCGCCGGCATCGGCGGGTTCGAGGGCAACGCCCAGACGCTGCGGATCCTCACCCGCCTCGAACCGAAGTCGGCCGCCGCCGACGGGTCGCCGGTGGGGCTGAACCTCACCCGGGCCAGCCTGGACGCCGCCACCAAGTACCCGTGGCTGCACGGCAAGGCGCCGCGCGTCACCTCCAAGTTCGGCGCCTACGCCGACGACGCCGACGTCTTCGCCTGGCTGCGCGACGGCGCCCCGGAGAACCGCCCCTGCGTCGAGGCGCAGGTCATGGACTTCGCCGACGACGTCGCCTACTCCGTGCACGACGTCGAGGACGCCGTCGTCGCCGGGCACGTGCGCCTCGACTGGCTCGAGCAGGCCGAGATCCGCGCCCGCGTCGCCGCCCAGGTGCGGGACTGGTACCTGCCCGAGGCCACCGACGACGCCGTGGCCGACGCGCTGCGCCGGCTGTCGACCTCGGGGTACTGGGCCGCGGAACGACCCGGGGAGGTCTTCGGCGGCCGCCGCCACCTGGCGGCGCTGAAGGACATGACCTCCCAGCTCATCGGCCGGTTCGCCAACGCCGCCGAGCACGCCACGCGCGCCCGGTACGGCGACGGGCGGCTCACCCGGTACGCCGCCGACGTCGTCGTCCCGGCCGGGACGGCCCTCGAGGTCGCCGTCCTGAAGGGGGTCGCGGCCACGTTCGTCATGAGCGCGCAGGAGCGGCAGCCCTTCTACGCCCGCCAGCGCGAGCTGCTGCACGAGCTGCTCGCCGCGCTCGTCGACGGCGGCCCCGACGTGCTCGAGCCGCCGTTCCGGGAGGACCACGCCGCGGCGGGGGACGACGCGGCCCGGCTGCGGGTCGTCGTCGACCAGATCGCCTCGCTCACCGACGTCTCGGCGCAGGCCTGGCACGCCCGCCTGGCGCGCTGAGCGGCGCGGGCGGTCAGCCCACGCCGAGCGTGGCGTCCCCCGCGAGCACCGAACCGCGCACGTCCTGCCCGCCCCCGCCGTGGATGGTGCACTGCAGCAGGCGGCTGCCCTCGCGCCAGTTGCCCTCCAGCGGGTAGTAGTAGCCGTACTCGAAGTCCTCCGGGACCAGACCGGCCCGCTCGACGGCCTCGTTCGCGTCGCTCATGCAGCGGTCCTCCGACCAGAGCTCCAGGGACGCCTCCCCCGGGTAGGGGCCCTCGGGCAGGGACACGACCTCCAGCACCTCGCCGTCGTGCGCGCGGGCGCAGTCGACCTGCTCCACGGTGCCGGCCCGGCCGTCGTCGGCGCCGGTCTCGAAGCAGTCCCCGGCCTCGAGGTCGTCGACGGTGACCGTGCCCGCCGGCCCGCCCAGACCCCGCAGCAGGCCCGCCCCGCCGATCCCGGCGGCCACCACCGCCACAACGGCCCCGGACGCCACGAGCATCCAGAACCCGCCCAGGACCATCCCCGCCACCGCGAACCCGCGCCCGGGCGTGCGCCGGGACGCGGTGCGGTGCAGCGCCAGCGCCCCGAGGGCGAACGCGACCGGGCCGGTGCCGGCGATCCCGGTGACCAGCGCCGCGATCGAGAACCCGTCGGTGGACCGCGAGGGCCCGGGGCCCGGCTGGGAGGAGCTCACCGTCCCGACTCTACGGACGGCGGCTCACTCCAGCCGGACGGGGAGCTCCAGGTCCCCGGCGGTCAGCGACCCGAGCAGGACGGTCCGCGGGCCGGCCACGAGCAGGCACCAGACCCGGGTGTCGCGGCGCTGCAGCGCGTCGTCGGGGTAGGTGGAGGCGTGCGTCAGCCGCAGGGTCCCGGTGCCCACCGCCCGGGCGGCGACCTCCCGGGCGCAGACGGCGTTCGCGGTCCAGCGGCGCAGCACCTCGTCGTCCTGCCGGCCCGGGTCGACCACGGCGACCACCTCGGCGTCGTGCCCGTGCGCGCAGGGCACCGCGACGCGCTCGGCCAGGCAGGTGCCGGCGCCCCACGGCGGCGGCGCCGCCCGCCGCTCGGCGCTGGGCGGGTGCATCGGGCTGACCGGGTCGCGGGCGGTGGCGAGCGCGGCGGCCGAGGCGAGCAGGAGGGTCTGCGCGCCGAGCGCCGCCGCGGCGCCGACGGCCACCCAGGGGAGTCTGCGGGTCACCCGGCGACGGTAGGTGCGCCCGCGCGCCGGTCCCGGAGCCCGGGACCCGCCCTGTGGACGGGCGCGCCCCGGGGGGACGGCGACGTCAGCGGGCGCGGCGGCGGGAGGAGATGACGCCGGTGTCGAAACCGGCCAGGTGCAGGCCGCCGTGGAAGCGGGCGTGCTCGATCTTCAGGCAGCGGTTCATGACGACCGTCACGCCGTTCTCCGCCCCGCGCCGGGCCACGGCCTCGTCGGCCAGCCCCAGCTGCATCCACATCACCGGCGAGCCCACGGCGATGACGTCGTCGAGGACGGCGCCCAGCTCGCTGGGGCGGCGGAAGACGTCGACGAGGTCGGGGACCCCGGGCAGCTCGGCCAGCGACGGGTAGCAGGGGCGGCCCAGGATCTCGGTCTCGTTCGGGTTGACGAACCACAGCTCGAAGTCGGAGTCGGCCAGCAGGTACGTCTCGACGAAGTAGGCGGCCCGGGACGGCTTGGCCGACGCCCCGAGGATCGCGACGGTCCGCGTGCGGCGCAGGATGCGCAGCCGCTCACCGGCCGACGGCTCGGCCCACGACGTGGCCGGGGCGTCCTTCGCGCCGGTCGCCGCGGGCTGCTCCCGCAGGGTCCCCGGGGCCGCGAGGGTGCCGACGTCGGAGATGCTCTGCTCGGTCACGCGTCCCCCTTGACGGCCTCGGTGAGGGCCTGGTCGAGGTCCCACAGGACGTCCTCGACGTCCTCCAGGCCCACGCTGATGCGGATGAGGTCGGCCGGGACCCCGGCCGCCTGCAGCTGGTCGGCGGACAGCTGCTGGTGCGTCGTGGAGGCCGGGTGCAGCACCAGGGTCCGCGCGTCGCCGATGTTCGCCAGGTGCGAGCACAGCTGGACGCTGTTGATGAACCGTTCCCCCGCGGCGCGCCCGCCGACGACGCCGAAGGAGAACACCGCCCCGGGACCCTCGGGCAGGTACTGCTGCGCCCGGGCGTGGTGGGGGTGCGAGGGCAGTCCCGAGTAGCGCACCCAGGACACCCGCTCGTCGGCCTCCAGCCAGGCCGCGACCCGCTGCGCGTTCGCGACGTGCTCGCGCATCCGCTGCGGCAGCGTCTCGATCCCCATCAGCAGCAGGAAGGCCGAGTGGGGCGACAGCGTGGCGCCGATGTCGCGCAGCTGCTCGCTGCGCAGCTTCGTCAGGAACCCGTACTCGGCGAAGTTCCCCCACCACGACAGCCCGCCGTAGGAGGCGACGGGCTCGGTCATCGACGGGAACCGGCCGTTGTCCCAGGGGAAGGTCCCGGCGTCGACCACGACACCGCCCAGGGTGGTGCCGTGGCCGCCGAGGAACTTCGTCGCGGAGTGGATGACGACGTCCGCGCCGTGCTCGATGGGCCGGCACAGGTAGGGGGTGGCGGTGGTGGCGTCCACGACCAGCGGGATGCCCGCCTCGTGCGCGACGTCGGCCAGGGCGCGGACGTCGGCGATCACGGTCGAGGGGTTCGCGACGAGCTCGGTGAACACGAACCGAGTCTTGTCGGTGATCGCGGCGCGCACCGCCTCCGGCTCGGGGTCGACGAACACCGTGTCGACGCCGAAGCGGCGCAGCGTCACGTCGAGCTGGGTGACGGTCCCGCCGTAGAGGTTGTTGGAGGCGACGACGTGGTCCCCGGCGCCGGCGAGCGCGGCGAAGACGAGGAACTCCGCGGCCTGCCCGCTGGCGCAGGCCAGGGCCCCGAGCCCGCCCTCCAGGGAGGCCATCCGCTCCTCGAGGGCGGCGACGGTGGGGTTGGAGATGCGCGAGTAGATGTTGCCGTACTTCTGCAGCGCGAAGAGGTTCGCGGCGTCGGCGGCGTCCTCGAAGACGAAGCTCGTCGTCTGGAAGATCGGGACCGCGCGGGCGCCCGTCGTCGGCTCGGGGACCGCCCCGGCGTGCACGGCCCGGGTGCGGAAGCCCCAGGCCCTGTCGTCGCCGGCGCTGCTCTGCTCGCTGCTCACGGGGACGATCCTGCCACCCGGTGCGGACGCGCAGGGCGCCTACACTCCCGGGGTGGCCGGGCGCATCCATCCAGACGATCTCCTGACGGTCAAGGAACGGGTGCGGCTCGACGAGGTCGTCGGCGAGCAGGTCACCCTCCGCTCGGGCGGGGTGGGCTCCTTCAAGGGGCTGTGCCCCTTCCACGACGAGCGCACCCCCAGCTTCACCGTCCGGCCCGCGACGGGCCGCTGGCGCTGCTTCGGGTGCGGGGAGTCCGGCGACGCCATCGAGTTCGTCATGAAGATCGACGGCCTCGGGTTCGCCGACGCCGTCGAGCGACTGGCCCAGCGCGCCGGGGTGCAGCTGCGGTACGTCGACGACGGCGGCCGCGCGGCGCAGCGGCCGGCGACCAACGCCGGGCAGCGCCAGCGCCTGCTGGAGATGCACGTGCTCGCCGAGGAGTTCTACTCCCGCCAGCTCGAGGCGCCGGGCCCGGCCGAGACCGCCCGCGGCTTCCTCGCCGCGCGGGGCTTCAGCCGCGAGGACGCCGCCCGGTTCGGGGTGGGTTTCGCCCCCAACACCGGTGACGCGCTGCTGCGGCAGCTGCGGGCCAAGGGGTTCGGCGAGGAGGAGCTGGTCACCTCGGGGCTGGCGGGGCAGTCCCAGCGCGGGCTGTACGACCGGTTCCGCGGGCGGCTGGTGTGGCCGATCCGCGACGTCAGCGGGCACACGGTGGCGTTCGGGGCGCGCCGGCTGTTCGACGACGACCGCATCGAGGCGAAGTACCTGAACTCGCCCGAGACGCCGGTCTACAAGAAGTCCCAGGCGCTGTACGGCCTGGACCTGGCCAAGCGGGAGATCTCCCGCACCAAGCGGGTCGTCGTGGTCGAGGGCTACACCGACGTGATGGCCTGCCACCTCTCGGGGGTCGGGACGGCCGTCGCGACGTGCGGGACCGCCTTCGGGGAGGACCACGCGCGGATCGTGCAGCGGATGCTGGGGGAGGCCGACGCCTCCGCGGAGGTCGTGTTCACCTTCGACGGCGACGCGGCGGGGCAGAAGGCCGCGATGAAGGCGTACGAGCTGGACCAGCGGTTCAGCGCGCAGACGTACGTGGCCGTCGCCCCGGACGGCCAGGACCCGTGCGAGCTGCGGCTGACCGCGGGGGAGACGGCCGTGGCGCAGCTGGTCGACGGCCGCGTCCCGCTGTTCGAGTTCGCGATCCGCTCCACGATCCAGCGGTTCGACCTGGACTCCGAGGGGGGCCGGCTGGCGGCGCTGGACGCGGCCGCCCCGATCGTGGCGGCCATCCGCGACCGCGGCCTGCAGCAGCGCTACGCGATCAACCTGGACCGGTGGACCGGGTTCCTCGACGAGCGGTTCGTGCTGGACCGGGTGCGCCGGGCCTCCGGTGGCGCGCGCCCGCAGCAGACCCCGCCGCCGGCGCCGGCGCGGCCCGCGGTGGACCTGAACGACCCGGTGGCCCAGCTGGAGCGCCGCGTCCTGTCCTGCGCGCTGCAGGCGCCGTGGTCGGTCGCGGACGTCTTCGACGCGCTGGAGGCCGACGCGTTCGGCGCGCCGGGGCACCGGGCCGTCCACGACGCCGTCACGGCCGCCGGCGGGCCCTCGCAGGCGCCGCCCGGCCCGGCGTGGCTGTCCTCGGTCCTGGAGTACGCCGACGGGCCGGTGGCCGCGCTGGTCGACGAGCTCGCCGCGGTGGACCTGCCGGTCTCCAGCGAGGAGGAGCTGGAGCGCTGGGCGCGCTCCCTGGTGGCGGCCCTCGCCGGCCAGTCCGCCACCCGGGCCGTGGCCGAGGCGCGGCGCGCCCTGCAGCGGCTGGACCCGGCGGCGCAGCCGCAGGAGTACCAGGCCGCCTCGACGGAGCTGTTCCGGCTGGAGGCCGCGCGCCGGACGTGGCAGGAGCGGGCGCACGGCGGCGGCTGAGCGGTGCCCCGCGCCGGGCCCGGGGTGTGCACGGAGGGGCCCGAGGGGCTGGTACGGTTGGACAGTCGTCACGGCGGGTTCACCGCCGGGACGTGGAGTGGTCCCGCATAGCTCAATTGGCAGAGCAGCCGGCTGTTAACCGGCAGGTTGTTGGTTCGAGTCCAACTGCGGGAGCAGGTTCGAGGGGGACGCACCGGCCGGTGCGACCCCCTCGTCGTTCCCGGGCCGCACGGGCCCCGGCCCTCGCCCGTCGGGCACCGGCCCCGTCGTCAAGAACGCGTCAAGACCGCGCGTCGAGGAGCCCGAGGTGGCCCGCGGCGGGGCGTGGCGGAGCATCCTGGCCGGTGATGAGCAGCTCCCCACCGGCCGGCCGGGACCAGCGCCCCCGGTCCCCGCTCCCCGATCCCTCCCGCGACCTCTCCGGGCGCCCCGCCGCCCGCCGGCGCCGGACGCGCAGCCCCCACCCGGCGCAGCTGACGATCGCCGGGTTCGCGGTCGGCGTCGTCCTCGGCACGCTGCTGCTGGTGCTGCCCGCCGCCCACCGCGGGGAGGGGTCCGCCACGGTGCTGGAGGCGCTGTTCACCGCGACGTCGGCGCTGTGCGTGACCGGGCTCATCGTCGTGGACACCCCCGTCTACTGGTCCGGCTTCGGCCAGGTCGTCATCGCGGTGCTCATCCAGGCCGGCGGCTTCGGCATCATGGCCCTGGCCTCGCTGCTGGGGGTCCTGGTCACCCGCCGGCTCGGGTTGCGCGGGCAGCTGGTGGCCCAGGCGGAGACCAAGACCCTGGGACTGGGCGACGTGCGCACCATCCTGCTCGGGGTGGCGCGCACCAGCCTCGTCGTCGAGGGCGTCACCGCCGCACTGCTGGCGGCGCGCTTCGCCCTCGGGTACGGCGAACCGCTGCCGAGGGCGTTGTGGCTGGGGGCCTTCCACGCGGTGTCGGCGTTCAACAACGCCGGGTTCGCGCTCTACAGCGACAACCTCGTCGGTTTCGCCACCGACCCGTGGATCTGCCTGCCCCTGTGCGCGGCCGTCGTCCTCGGCGGGCTGGGTTTCCCGGTGCTGTTCGAACTGCGCCGCCACCTGCGCGAGCCGCGCCGCTGGAGCCTGCACACCAAGCTCACGGTGCTGGGCACGGTGGTGCTGCTCGTCCTGGGCCCGGCGTTCGTGCTGGTCGCGGAGTGGACGAACCCGGGCACCCTGGGCCGGCTCAGCGTCCCCGGCAAGCTGCTCGTCGGGTTCTTCCAGGGGCTCATGCCGCGCACCGCCGGGTTCAACAGCGTCGACATCGCGCAGATGAACACCGGGACCTAGCTGGGCACGGACGTGCTGATGTTCATCGGCGGCGGCAGCGCCGGCACCGCCGGCGGGGTGAAGGTCACCACGTTCCTGGTCCTGCTGCTCGTCATCCTCTCCGAGGCCCGCGGGGACGACGCCGTCACCGCCTTCGGCCGCAGCCTGCCCCGGGGGCTGCAGCGGCAGGCCCTGAGCGTGGCGCTGCTGGGGGTGGCCGCGGTGGTCCTGCCCTCGGTGCTGTTCGCCCTGACCACGCCGTTCACCCTGGACCAGATCCTCTACGAGGTGGTCTCCGCCTTCGCGACGGTCGGGTTGTCCACCGGCATCACCGCGCAACTGCCGGCCGCGCACCAGCTGGTGCTGGTGGCGTTGATGTTCGTCGGCCGCACCGGCACGATCACCCTGGCCGCGGCCCTGGCGCTGCGCAGCAGGCCGCGGCTGTACCGGCTGCCGGAGGAGCGCACCATCGTCGGCTGAGCGCCCGGGACCCGGCCGGAGCCTCGCGGGCAGCGGGCGCCGGTAGGCTCGCCCCCTCGGGGGCGGTAGCTCAGTCGGTCAGAGCAGGGGACTCATAATCCCTCGGTCGTGGGTTCGAGCCCCACCCGCCCCACCGGCGCGGGTCAGCGCGACGCCTTGACCCGCAGCAGCTCCAGCAGCCGCCCGCGCGAGGAGGTGTTGCCGGGCAGGGCCCGGGGCGGCACCGGGCCGGCGGAGGACCGCGCGGCGCGCGGGAACGCGAACGGGCGGTCGGCGGGGCCCACCGCGAGGGTGGCGGCCTCGGCGGGGGACCAGGTGGTGCCGGGGACCCGGTCCTGGGTCGAGGTGGGACGAGCAGCCATGCGGGGAGCGACCTTCCTGGGAGCGGGGACCGGGCGCGGCGGTCGTGGTCGGTCACGAACGGCGGCCAGTAGAAGGTCGGGCCGGCGGGCCGGTGACGACAGCCGCTGATCGGGTGACCTCACGGCTCCAGGGCCCGCGCCAGCGCCGCCAGGACCTGCGGGAGGGTGGGGGCGCCGGCGGCCCGGAACACCTCCCGGCCGCCGCCGTCGCGGACCAGGACCGTCGGGGTGCTGGAGATCCGTTCCGCCGCAGCGAGGTCGGGGTGGTCGGCGACGTCGACCTCGGTGACGCGCGCGGCCGGGACGAGCCGGCCCGCCTCGCGCACGACGCGGCGGGCGGCGCGGCACGGGGCGCAGAACGCTGAGGTGTACAGCTCGACGATCACCCCGGCGGGAACGCCCGGGCCGCGGCCCTGCTTCCCGGCGCCCCGGCCCCCGGCCGGCTCACAGCAGGTAGCGGTACAGCGGTTCGGCCGCCGAGATCCGCTCGAACGACGGGGGAGCGGCGTCCATCCGGGCCAGCAGCCCCGGCAGGTCGTCCTGGGAGGGGATCTCGATCCCCACCAGGGCCGGGCCGAACTCCCGGTTGCTGCGCTTGACGTACTCGAACAGCGTGATGTCGTCGTCCGGGCCGAGGACCTCGTCGAGGAAGCGGCGCAGGGCCCCGGGCTCCTGCGGGAACTCCACCAGGAAGTAGTGCTTGCGCCCCTCGTGGACCAGGGCCCGCTCGATGATCTCGGCGTAGCGGGAGATGTCGTTGTTCCCCCCGGAGACGACCGCCACGACGCTCTGACCGGGTTCGACCCGCACGTACCCGGCGAGGGCGGCCGTCGCGAGCGCCCCGGCGGGCTCGGCGATGATCCCGTCCGTCTGGTACATCGCGAGCATCTCGACGCAGATCGCCCCCTCGGGCACCGCGACGAGCTCCACGGGGTGCTGGGCGACGACGGCGTGCGTCACCGCGCCCACCCGCCGCACCGAGGCGCCGTCCACGAAGGTGTCGAGGGCGGGCAGCTCCACCGGGTGCCCGGCGGCCAGCGCGGCCGCCATGGACTGCGCCCCCTCCGGTTCCACGCCCACGACGCGCACCTGCGGGTGGCGCTCGCGCACCCAGGTCAGGACCCCGGCGAGCAGGCCGCCGCCGCCGACGGGGACGACCAGGACGTCCGGCGGGGCCTCGCCGAGGGCGGCCAGCTGCTCCACGACCTCCACGGCCACGGTGCCCTGCCCGGTCAGCGTCCGGGCGTCGTCGAAGGCGGGGACCATCGTGGCGCCGGTGCGCGCGGCGTCGGCGGCGGCCGCGGCGGCGGCCTCGTCGTAGGTGTCGCCCAGGACGATCGTCTCGACGAACTCCTGGCCCAGGGCCGCGATCCGGTCGCGCTTCTGCCGCGGGGTGGTGCGCGGGACGTAGATGCGGCCCTGCACGCGCAGCGCCGCGCAGGCGTAGGCCAGCCCCTGCGCGTGGTTGCCCGCGCTGGCGGTCACCACGCCGCGGGCCCGCTGCCCGGCGTCGAGCTGGGAGACGAGGTTGTAGGCCCCGCGCAGCTTGTAGGAGCGCACGACCTGCAGGTCCTCGCGCTTGACCCGCACGTGGGCGTCCAGCTCGGCCGACCAGCGGCTGCTGGTGGCCAGCGGGGTGCGGGTGACCACCGGGGCCAGGCGGGCCGCGGCGGCCTCGACGTCGCCGGCGGTCGGGAACGCCTCCCCGGTGGTCGGCGGGGTGGCGGGCGGCGCGGCGTCGAGCGACATGGGCACGATCCTGCCGGTGCCGGCGGGGTGCTGGCGACCAGGGGTCCCCGTCTGCGGTGCCTCAACGCGGTACCCGGTGCCGGGTTCCCGGGGGGTGTGTGAGGTGCACCACATCGCGTGAAGCGAAGCGTCCGAGTGAGGTGAGGGTGTCCTATGGTCGGCAAGGCTCACCTCACCTCGTGGGCCCACCCCGACCCCAGGAGACCCCGTGCTCGCGACGTTCGTCATCGGTCTGCGGGAAGGCCTGGAGGCCTCGCTCGTCGTCGGCATCGTCGCGGCCTTCCTCGTCCAGCGCGGTGAGCGCCGCGCCCTGCGCTCCGTGGGGGCCGGGGTGGCCGCCGCCGCGCTCCTGTGCCTCGGCGTGGCCGTGGCGCTGCAGACCGCGACCCGCTCCCTGCCGCAGCGCCAGCAGGAGCAGCTCGAGACCGTCCTGGCCCTCGTGGCCGTCGCGATGGTCACCTGGATGGTCGTCTGGACCACCCGGCACGCCGGCACGCTGCGCGCCGACCTGGAGTCGTCCGCGTCGTCGGCGCTGGCCCGGGGCTCGTCCTGGGCCCTGGTCGCCATGGCCTTCCTCGCCGTCCTGCGCGAAGGGCTGGAGACCTCGGTCTTCCTGCTCGCCACCTACCAGGCCTCCGGCAGCGACGCCCGGGGCGCCGTCGGCGCCTCGCTGGGCATCGCGCTCGCCGTCGCCCTGGGCTGGCTCGTCTACCGCGGCGGCGTCCGCCTCGACCTCGGGCGGCTGTTCCGCGTCACCGGCGTCGTGCTCGTCCTCGTGGCCGCCGGGCTGGTGGTGTCCGCCGCGCACACCGCCCACGAGGCCGGCTGGCTGCTCGCCGGCCAGCAGCGCGTCCTCGACCTCACCGCCGTCGTGACCCCCGGCACCGTCCGCTCGGCGCTGTTCACCGGCGTCCTGGGCTGGCAGCCCCGGCCCACGGCCGCCGAGCTGACCGGCTGGCTCCTGTACCTCGTCCCCATGCTCGTCGTCGTCCTGCGGCCCCGCGCGCGCCGCGCCGCACCGCGGCGCGTCCCCGCCTGACCCGCACCCGCACCCCCGAGAGGCCCTCCCGTGACCCGGACGTCCCGTCCCCTCCTCGCGCTCGCCACCGCGCCCCTGCTCCTGCTCGTCGCCTGCAGCGGCGGGCCCACCGTCGCCGGCGACCCCTCCGGCGGAGCCGACGGGGCCGTCCACGTCACCCTCACCGACGACGGCTGCACGGCCGAGCCGGACTCGGTCCCGGCCGGCCCGACGTCCTTCGAGGTCGTGAACTCCGGCGCCGACGCCGTGACCGAGGCCGAGCTGGTGAACTCCGGCGGCCGGATCCTGGGGGAGCGGGAGAACCTCACCCCCGGGCTGACGGGGACGTTCTCCCTCCAGCTCAAGGCGGGCGAGTACACGATCCAGTGCCCCAACGCCGCGACCGAGACCTCGGCGTTCACCGTCACCGGCTCGGCTCCCACCGCCACCGGGGACCCGCTGTTCGCCGCCGCCACCTCCGGCTACCAGGGCTACGTGCAGCAGCAGGTCGCCGACCTCGTCACCGCCACCGGCGCCTTCGCCGCCGCCGTCGAGGCCGGGGACGTCGCGCGGGCCAAGGAGCTCTACGGCCCCGCCCGCGTGCCCTACGAGCGCATCGAGCCGGTCGCGGAGAGCTTCGGCGACCTCGACCCGCGCATCGACGTCCGCATCGCCGACGTCGCCGACCCCGCCACCTGGACCGGCTTCCACCGCATCGAGCAGGCGCTGTGGGAGAGGGGGACCACCGAGGGGATGGCCCCCGTCGCGCAGCAGCTCGTCGCCGACGTCGCCGAGCTGAGCACCCTCGTGCAGACCACCACGTACCAGCCGGCCGACCTGGCCAACGGCGCCTCCGCCCTGCTCGACGAGGTCGCCGCCTCGAAGGTCACCGGTGAGGAGGAGGCGTACTCCCACCTCGACCTGGTCGACTTCGCGGCCAACGTCGAGGGGTCCCGGGAGGCCTTCGACCTGCTCACCCCGGCCCTGCAGGTCACCGACGCCGACCTGGTCACCACCATCCGGGGCCGCTTCGAGGACGTCACCACCGCCCTGGAGCCGTACCGGCGCGGCGACGGGTACGCCCCGTACACCGAGCTGGCGCCGGAGCAGGTCAAGGACCTCGCCACCGCCGTCGACGCCCTCGCCGAGCCGCTCTCCCAGGTCGCCGGCAAGGTCGTCGGCGCCGCGGACCGGTGAGCACGGCGCCGTGAGCACCTTCCGCCCCTCCCGCCGCGGCCTGCTGACCGGCGCCGCGGTCGCCGGCGCGGCCGGGGTCGGCGCGGGCCTGAGCGCCTTCGCCGGCCGCGGCACCGGCACCCCGGTGCCGCGGACCGTCCCCTTCCACGGGGCGCGGCAGGCCGGGATCACCACCCCGGCCCAGGACTCCCTGGTCTTCGCCGCGCTCGACGTCACCGCGAAGCGGCCCGGGGACCTCGCCGACGTCCTGCAGCGGTGGAGCGGGGCCGCGGCCACGATGGCCCGCGGCGTCCCCGTCGGGGGGCCCGGCGGCCTGGCCGGGGCGCAGGACGAACCGCCGCTGGACACCGGCGAGGCCCACGAGCTGCCGGCGGCGAACCTCACCGTCACCCTCGGGTACGGTCCGTCGCTGTTCGACGCCCGGTTCGGCCTGGCCGGCCGCAGGCCCGCCGCCCTGGAGGAGCTGCCGGCGCTGCCGGGCGAGCAGCTCGACCCCGCCCGGGTGGGCGGCGACCTGTGCCTGCAGGCCTGCGCGGACGACCCGCAGGTCGCCTTCCACGCCGTGCGCAACCTCGTCCGCATCGGGCGCGGCACCGTGCGGCTGCGGTGGCTGCAGCTGGGGTTCGGGCGCACGTCCACGACCTCGACGGCCCAGCCCACCCCGCGCAACCTCATGGGGTTCAAGGACGGCACCGCCAACCTGCGGGCCGAGGACACCGACGCCCTCGACGAGCACGTGTGGGTCGGCGGCCGGGGCGCGCCCGCGGCCGACCAGGACTGGATGCGCGGTGGGACGTACCTCGTGGCGCGCCGCATCCGCATGCTCGTCGAGGCCTGGGACCGCGCGTCGCTGGGGGAGCAGGAACGGGTCATCGGCCGCGCCAAGGGCACCGGCGCCCCGCTGTCGGGCACCGACGAGTTCGACCCGCTGGACCTGGACGAGCAGGTCGGCGGGGAACCGGCCATCGACGTCGCCGCGCACGTGCGGCTCGCGGCCCCGCAGACCAACGGCGGGGTGCGGATGCTGCGGCGCGGCTACTCGTACACCGACGGCCTCGACCCGGCGACCGGTCAGCTCGACGCCGGGCTGTTCTTCATCGTCTTCGGCAACGACCCGCACCGGCAGTTCGTCCCGGTGCAGCGCCGGCTCGGGGCGCACGACGCGCTGACGGAGTACCTCAAGCACACCGGGTCGGGGCTGTTCGCCTGCCCGCCCGGCATCGAGGAGGGCGGCGCCTGGGGCGAGGGGCTGTTCAGCTGAGGGTGCGCCGGACCGGGAAGCGCCTCACGGCGCACGGCCGCTCGCAGCGGCTTCAATTGGGACCCGGGGCTACCGCGGCCCGACGCACCCCCATTGTAACGACGGGTCCCGGCCGGGCCCAACCCCGCGGGTCACCCCAGCTCGCCGGCGCGCCACCGCACGGCCACGTGCTCGAGCTGCTCGGCGGTGCGGACCAGCCGCGCGGCCGAGCGGGTCAGCGCCGCCCCGGCGTCGTCCTCGGGGGCGATCCAGCTGGAGTCGGCGTGGTGGGCGCGGCCGATCGCGAGGACGCGGCAGAACGCGGCGGCCCGCTCCAGCGTGACCGCGAAGTCGCCCTCGGCGACCCCGCGCAGGACCTGGTCCACGACGGTCGCGACCTCCTGCGGGCCGGGCGGGTCGGCGACCCCCGCGACGACCTCCAGGACGGGGGCGTGGCGGCGGCCCTCGGCGAACTGCCGGGAGACGGCCACGGGCTGGCGGTGGACCCACGTCCGCAGCACGTACAGCCGCCACAGGGCGCCGGCGAGGGAGTCGGCGGGCGCGTCGGCCCACAGGTCGGCGATGACCTCCAGGCCCTCGTCCTGGGCCAGGCGGACCACGCGGCGGGTCACCTCCGCGTCCTGCGCGGAGCGGGCGCCGTGGACCAGGGCGCTGGCCGCGGCGTGCGCGGCCTCCTGCACGGCCGAGGGGTCCACGCCCCCGGCCAGGGCGACGATGGCCTCGTCCCCGGGCAGGGCCGGGCGGTGGTGGTGGCGGCGCGACGGCGGGACGGGTTCGGGCACGGGGACGATGGTGTCACCCGCCGCCGGCGCGCTCAGCCGCGGAAGGGCGGCGGCGGGACGGCCAGCGTCGCCCGGGGGCAGTCCCGCAGGCGCAGCCCGCCGTGGCCGAGGGCCTCGTCGCACAGCGACTCCACGCTCCAGCCGAGCTGGCTGCCGAAGAGGGTGACGGTCACGCGGTAGATCGTGATCTCGTACTTCGTGGGGGTGCCGTAGGCGACGTGGATGCGGCCGATCAGCTCGGCGCCCGCGACGTTGTCGGCCCCGTGCCACGGGCGGTCGTAGCGGCTCCACAGCGACGGGCCGGCCTGCCACACGCCGCCGTTCTGCACGTCGCGCAGCGCGAGCTCGACGAGGACGGACCGGGCCGCCTCCTCGGGCACGATGGCCGCCGGCCGGATGACCTCGGAGACCTCGCCGACGTCGCCGGCGACGACGCCGCGACCCGCGGTCCGGCTGGTCTGGTCGTCCACGGTGGGCCCCCTCCGGTCCTGGCGCGGCGGTCCGGTGACCGCCGCGTGCGCGCGCTGCTGGTGCCCCGGCACCGCTGCGGCGCGCGGGGGACCGTGGGTCCATCGGCGGCGGTGACCGCCGACTTGAGCGGACCGGACGCGCCGGTCCGGTGCGGACGCTGGCCGCGAGCGTGATCCGTGGGGCATGATGACCCCCGTACGTGCAGCACGTCGTGTAGTCGAGCATCACCGTCAGTCGTCTGCGTTCGTGAGGTCGTTGGGGAAGACGTCCCTCACAACCCCGCAGAAGGAGACAGGCGTGTCCGGTGCGACGACCCGCGGTGTGCTCTTCGTGCACTCCGCACCGCGAGCGCTCGTCCCTCACATCGAGTGGGCTGCCGGCGGTGTCCTCGGCGTGCGTGCGTCCTTCGACTGGACGAGCCAGCCGGTCGCCCCGGGCTGCCTGCGCGCCGAGCACTCCTGGCAGGCGCCGCAGGGCACCGGAGCCCTCATCGCCTCCGCGCTGCGCGGCTGGTCGCACCTGCGCTTCGAGGTCACCGAGGAACCGTCCCAGGGCTGCGACGGGGGCCGCTGGAGCCACACGCCGGCCCTGGGCATCTTCCACGCCGCCACCGACGTCCACGGCAACGTCCAGGTGCCCGAGGACCGCGTCCACGCGGCCATGGAGCTGCTCAGCCACGGCGACGCCGCCGGGGCCCGCCGCGCCCTGGCCCTGGCCGTCGGCGAGGCCTGGGACTGCGAGCTGGAGGCGTTCCGCCACGCCGGGGACGACACCCCCGTGCGCTGGCTGCACCAGGTCGGCTGAGACCCGACCCCGCACGGTCCCCTCAGCACGCAGTACGCAGCACGCCCCCGCCCCGGGGACCGGGACGGGGGCGTGCTGCGTGCGGGGCGGCTCAGCGGGAGGCGAACACCGCGCTGACGTTGTGACCGCCGAAGCCGAAGGCGTTGTTCACGCCGACGAGCTGCCCGGTCGCCGGCAGCGGCCGCGGGTCCTTGCGCACCACGTCGAGCGTGATCTGCGGGTCGAGGTCGTCGACGTTGATCGTCGGCGGCGCCAGCCGGTCGCGCAGGGCGAGGATCGTGAAGATGCTCTCGACCGCCCCGGCGGCCCCCAGCAGGTGACCGGTCATCGACTTCGTCGAGGACACCGCGATGCCGTCGACGGCGTCGCCCAGGGCCAGCCGCAGCCCCTTGTCCTCGGCGATGTCGCCGACCGGGGTGGAGGTCGCGTGCGCGTTCACGTGCACCACGTCCGCCGGGGTCAGCCCCGCCTGGGCCAGGCCGTCGAGGATGGCCCGGCTCACCCCCGCGCCCTCGGGCTCGGGGGCCGCCACGTGGTAGGCGTCGGCCGACAGGCCCGTCCCCAGGACGTCGGCGTAGATGCGGGCCCCGCGCCCCTGCGCGTGCTCCTCCGACTCCAGGACGAGGATCCCCGCGCCCTCGCCGAGCACGAACCCGTCGCGGGCGGTGTCGAAGGGCCGCGACGCCCGCTCGGGGTCCTCGTTGCGCTTCGACATGGCGTGCATCGAGGTGAACGACGCGATCGGCAGCGGGTGGATCGCGGCCTCGGTGCCGCCGCAGATCACGATGTCGGCGCGCCCGGAGCGGATCATCTCGGCGCCGTAGGCGATGGCCTCGGCCCCCGAGGCGCACGCGCTGACGGGGGTGTGCGCCCCGGCGCGCGCGGTGAACTCGATGCTGATGGCCGCGGTCGGGCCGTTGGCCATGAGCATCGGCACGGTCAGGGGCAGGACGCGGCGCGAGCCCTTCTCCTTGAGCGTGTCGTAGGCGGTCAGGAGGGTCCAGATGCCGCCGATCCCCGTCGCCACGACCGAGCCCAGGCGCAGCGGGTCCACCTCGGGGGAGCCGGCGTCGGCCCAGGCCTCCCGGGCGGCGATGACCGCGAACTGCTGGGAGGGGTCCAGCCGCTTGATCTCCCGCCGCTCCAGCACGCTGTCGGCGCGCACGGCGGCCTGGGCGGCGAACGACACGGGCAGGTCGAACTGGTGGATCCAGTCGTCGGTGATGGGGCGCGCGCCGGAACGGCCGGCGAGCGCGCTCTCCCAGCTGGTGGGGACGTCGCCGCCGAGCGGTGTCGTGGCGCCCAGCCCGGTGACGACGACGCGGCGCGACGAGGTCGTCGCGGTCGACGGGGTCGACGGGGTCGTGGTCATGGTCGGTCAGCTCCTCCTGGAACTCAGACGGCGAAGGGGTGGTGCGAGGTGGCCGGCCCGCGAGCGCGGGCCGGCCGGGGGTGGGCCCGAGTCAGCCCTGGGCCTGCGAGATGTAGGCGACGGCGTCGCCCACGGTGCGCAGGTTCTTGACGTCCTCGTCGGGGATGCGGACGGAGAACTTCTCCTCCGCGTTGACGACGATGGTCATCATCGACAGCGAGTCGATGTCGAGGTCGTCGGTGAACGACTTGTCCGCGAGGACGCTGTCGGTGGGCAGGCCCGTCTCCTCGTTGACGATCTCGGCGAGACCGCTGAGGATCTCCTGCTCACTGGCCATGCGTGGCTCCTCCATGTGGACGGCGGCCCGTCGTGGACCGCCGGAACGACCTGACCGCGGTTCACGGCCAGGAGACAGCCCGGCTACGGGAGCCGGACGACCTGGGCGGCGTAGGACAGGCCCGCGCCGTAACCGATCAGCAGCGCCAGACCACCGGCGGGGGCGTCCCCGTCGGCCGTCGCGCGCTCGAGCGCCAGCGGGATCGAGGCCGCGGACGTGTTGCCCGAGTCCACGATGTCCCGGGCGATGTGGACGGTGTCGGGCAGCTTGAGCTGCTTGACCATCGCGTCGATGATCCGCGCGTTGGCCTGGTGGGGGACGAACACGTCGATGTCCTGGGCCTGGACGCCGGCCGCGTCGAGGGCGGCCTGGGCGACGGGCGCCATCTGCCAGACGGCCCAGCGGAAGACCGACTGCCCCTGCTGCTCCAGGTAGGGCCAGCGCTCGACGTCGCCGACCTCGGCGGGGTCCTCCGCGGCCAGGGCCGCGTCGGGGGTGGGGGCCGAGCGCAGGTCCAGCCAGGAGAACTTCGAGCGGATCAGCTCGGCCTGGCCGCCGTCCGAGCCCCACACCGTGGGGCCCACGCCGGCCTCCTCGGAGCGGCCGACGACGACGGCCCCGGCGCCGTCGGCGAACAGGAAGGCCGTGGAGCGGTCGTGCTTGTCGGTGAAGTCGGACAGCTTCTCGGCGCCGACGACCAGCACGTTGCGGGCGGTGCCGCCGCGCACGAGGTCGGTGGCCAGGGCGATGCCGTGGCAGAACCCGGCGCAGCCGGCCGAGACGTCGAAGGCGGCCGCCGGCGTCGCGCCCAGGCGGTGGGCGACCACGGCCGCGGCGGCCGGGGTCTGGTACGGGTAGGAGACCGTGGCGAGGATGACGGCGTCGACGTCGGAGCCGTCGAGCCCGGCCGCGGCCAGCGCCTTGGCCCCCGCGTCCTCGCTCATGTCGACCACCGAGACGTCCGGCGCGGCCCAGCGGCGGGTCCGGATGCCGGTGCGCTGCTGGATCCACTCGTCGGAGGAGTCGATCCAGGTGCACACCTCCTCGTTGTCGATGATGCGCGGCGGGCGGTGCGCGCCGACGCCGAGGACGGCGGCCTGGTGGGTCGCAGCGGTCTTGATCGCGGTCACAGGGCGGCCTCCGTCGTGGTCAGCGTGGCGGCCCGGCCACCGTGGTCGGCGATCATCGCGCGGGCCCGGTCGAGGTCGTCGGGCGTCTTCAGCGCCAGGACCTCCACACCCTTCAGTGTGCGCTTGGCCAGGTTGGTCAGGGTCCCCGCGGGGGGCACCTCGATCAGGCCGGTCACGCCCAGGCGCGCGAACGTCTCGGTCACCAGGTCCCAGCGCACCGGCCGGGAGACCTGCGCGACCAGGCGCTGCAGGAACCGCGCCCCGTCGGTGACCAGCTCCCCGTCGGCGTTCGCGGCGATCGGCACGGCGGCGGTGCCGGGGTCGACGCCGGCCGCCAGCTGCTCCAGCGCGCCGACCGCGGGGGCCATGTGGTCGGTGTGGAAGGCCCCGGCGACCTGCAGCGGGACCACGCGGGCCTTGGCCGGCGGATCCGCGGCGAGGGCGGCCAGGGCGTCCAGGGTGCCGGCGGCGACGACCTGGCCGCCGCCGTTGGCGTTGGCCGCGGTCAGCCCCAGCGCCGCCAGCCGCGCGGCGACCTCCTCGGCGTCGCCGCCGAGCACGGCGCTCATCCCGGTGGGGGAGGCGGCGGCGGCCGCGGCCATCCCGCGCCCGCGCTCGCGGACCAGGACCAGGGCCTGCTCGGGGGTGAGGGCGCCGGCGGCGGCCGCGGCGGTCAGCTCGCCGACGGAGTGGCCGGCGACCGCGCCGACCGGGCCGGCGAGGTCGGCGGGGGAGGCGAACAGCTCGCGCAGCCCCAGCAGGCCCGCGGCGACGATGAGCGGCTGGGCGACGGCCGTGTCGCGCAGGGTGTCGGCGTCGGAGACCGTGCCGTGGGCGGTCAGGTCCTCGCCCACGACGGCCGAGGCCCACCGCAACCGGTCCGCGACACCCGGCAGGTCGAGCCAGGGGGCGAGGAAGCCGGGCGACTGGGAGCCCTGGCCGGGGAACACGAGAACGAGCACCGGCTCAGACTGCCCTCCGCAGCGCGGTGGGGGCGGTCACGACGCTGACCGACTTCGCGCGTGTCCCTTGTAGGGATCCTCCAACGACGAGGACGCGGAGGCACCTGCGGGCGGTCACCGGTGGTGAACGCTCAGTGCGGATCGGGGGTGCCGGCCCGCCGTGCCGCGGGTGTCGCCTCGCCCCGCGCACCCGGCGCGACCTGCGACAACCGCCCCAGCGCCAGCGCCGTCTGCAGCACGAACCGCTCCCGCGGCGCCGACGGCGTCCAGCCCGACACCTCCGCCACCCGCCGCAACCGGTAGCGCACCGTGTTGGCGTGGACGAACAGCGACCGCGCGCACGCCTCCAGCGACCCGCCGTGCGCCAGGTACGCCGTGAGCGTCTCCAGCAGCGCCCCGCCGGCCTCCACGAGCGGCACGTAGGCGCGGTCGACCAGGGCCCGGCGCGCCGTCGCGTCCCCGGACAGGGCCCGCTCGGGCAGCAGGTCGTCGGCCAGCACCGGTCGCGGGGCCTCCGGCCACGCGCGCGCGGCGACCACCCCCGCCTGGGCCGCGCGCGCCGAGCGCGCCGCCACCGGCAGGCTGCCCACGGTCGGCCCCACCACCACCGGCCCGGGACCGAACTCCGTCCGGGCCAGCAGGTCCGCCGTCGCCAGGGCGTCCACCGCCCCGGACAGCACGACGACGAGCCGGTCGCCCTGGACCCCCACGAGGGCCTCCCCGCCGCCCTGGCGGGCCAGCGACCGCACCCGCGCCACCGCCCCGGCCGAGGTCTGGTCCCCCGAGGGGCCGATGACCACCGCCGTCGGCGCGTCCAGCGTCCAGCCCAGCGCGGCGGCCCGGGAGGCGATGGTGTCCTCCCCGTCCCCGCGCAGCACCGCGTCGACGACCAGCGCCTCCAGCCGCGCGTCCCACGCCCCGCGCGCCTCCGCGGCCCGCGCGTAGACGGCGGCCGCCGCGAAGGCGACCTCGCGGGAGTACCGCAGCAGCGCCTCGCGCGCCACGACCTGCTCACCGGGGTCGCCGTCGCCCACGACGGCGTCCAGCCCCTCCTCGACGACCGTGATCGCCGTCCGGACCAGCTCCACGGTCTGCTGCAGCGTCACCGAGCGCATCAGCTCCTGCGGCGCGGTGCCGAAGACGGCCGTGCCGGCCAGCACGTCCGGGTCCGGCTCGGACAGCCAGCGCAGGAAGTCGCCGAACCCGGCCTGCGCGACCAGCCCCACCCACGACCGCTCGTCGGCCGGCAGCGCCGCGTACCAGGGGTGGTCGGCGTCCATCCGCGCCGCGATGGCCGAGGCGAAGGAGCCCTGGGCCTGCTCCAGGCGACGGACCGTCGCGGGCGACAGCTCGGTCCGCTCATCTGGCACCCCGTGAGCGTAGGGGGTCACCGGGCCCCGCGCCGGGGCGCGGACGGCGGACGGCCGCCCGCGACGGTGCAGCACCGTCCCGGGCGGCCGTCCGCCGCCGTCAGCCGCCGGTCAGCTCTCGCCGCCGGCGTTGCCGCTGCGCCCGGCGCGCACGTCGTGCAGCCGGTACTTCTCGATGGCCTGACCCGGCGCCCGCCAGTCGACCTCGCCGCGCTTGGCGAGCATCTCCAGGGCGCGGACCGCGACCGAGGGGCCGTCGATGTGGAAGTACCGGCGGGCCGCGGCGCGGGTGTCGGACAAGCCGAACCCGTCCGCGCCCAGGGAGGCGAACTCGCCCGGGACCCACTGCGCGATCTGGTCGGGCACCTGGCGCATCCAGTCGCTCACGGCCACCACCGGGCCGGGGGCGTCCTTCAGCTTCTGCGCCACGAAGGGGACCTGCGGCTCGTCGCCGGGGTTGAGGAACGCGTGCTCGTCGCAGGCCAGGCCGTCGCGGCGCAGCTCGTTCCAGCTCGTGACCGACCACACGTCGGCGACCACGCCGAAGTCGTCGCGCAGCAGCTGCTGCGCCTCCAGCGCCCACGCCACCCCGACCCCGGAGGCGAGCAGCTGGGTCCGCGGCCCGTCGCCCTGGCCGGTCGAGACCCTGTGCATGCCGCGCAGGATCCCCTCCACGTCCACGCCCTCGGGCTCGGCCGGCTGGACGGCCGGCTCGTTGTAGACCGTCAGGTAGTAGATGAGGTTCTCGGGGTCCTCGCCGTACATCCGGCGCAGGCCGTCCTTGACGATGTGCCCGATCTCGTACGCGTACGCCGGGTCGTAGGACACGACCGCGGGGTTCGTCGCGGCCAGCAGCAGCGAGTGCCCGTCGGCGTGCTGCAGGCCCTCACCGGTCAGCGTGGTCCGGCCCGCGGTGGCGCCGATCATGAACCCGCGGGCCATGGTGTCGGCCGCGGCCCAGATGTTGTCGCCGGTGCGCTGGAACCCGAACATCGAGTAGAAGACGTAGATCGGGACCATCGGCTGGCCGTGCGTCGCGTACGACGACCCGGCCGCGGTGAACGCGGCGAGCGAGCCGCCCTCGTTGATGCCGACGTGCAGGATCTGACCCTGCTGGGACTCCTTGTAGGCGAGCATCAGCTCGCGGTCCACGGAGGTGTAGTTCTGCCCGTGCGGGTTGTAGATCTTGATCGTCGGGAACAGCGAGTCCATCCCGAAGGTGCGGGCCTCGTCGGGGATGATCGGCACGACCCGCGCGCCGAACTCCTTGTCCCGCATGAGGTCCTTGAGGAGCCGGACGAACGCCATGGTGGTGGCGATCTCCTGCTTGCCCGAGCCCTTGGCCGCGATCTTGTACGAGTCGTCGCCGGGCAGGTGCAGCGGCGCGTGCTGGACGCGGCGCTGCGGGACGGGCCCGCCGAGGTCGGCGCGGCGCTTGCGCAGGTACTGGATGGCCTCGTCGCCGTCACCGGGGTGGTAGTACGGCGGGCGGTAGGGGTCTTCCTCGAGCTGCTCGTCCGAGATCGGGATCCGCAGCGAGTCGCGCAGGAGCTTGAGGTCCTCCAGCGTGAGCTTCTTCATCTGGTGGGTCGCGTTGCGGCCCGCGAAGTGCGGGCCGAGCCCGTAGCCCTTGATGGTCTTGGCCAGGATCACCGTCGGCTGCCCGGTGTGGTTCATCGCCGCCTGGTAGGCCGCGTAGACCTTGCGGTAGTCGTGGCCGCCGCGCTTGAGGTTCCACACCTCGTCGTCGGACATGCCCTCGACGAGCTTGGCCGTGCGCGGGTCGCGCCCGAAGAAGTTCTCCTTGACGAAGGCGCCGTTCTCGGCCTTGAACGTCTGGTAGTCCCCGTCGGGGGTGGCGTTCATGAGGTTCACCAGGGCGCCCTGGTGGTCCTGGGCCAGCAGCGTGTCCCACTCCCGGCCCCACAGGACCTTGATGACGTTCCAGCCCGCGCCGCGGAAGAACGCCTCCAGCTCCTGGACGATCTTGCCGTTGCCGCGGACCGGGCCGTCGAGGCGCTGCAGGTTGCAGTTCACGACGAACGTGAGGTTGTCCAGCTCCTCGTAGGCCGCGAGCTGGGCGAAGCCGCGCGACTCCGGCTCGTCCATCTCGCCGTCGCCCAGGTAGGCCCAGACGTGCTGCTGCGAGGTGTCCTTGAAGCCGCGGTTGTGCAGGTACTTGTTGAACTGCGCCTGGTAGATCGCGTTCGCCGGGCCCAGGCCCATCGAGACCGTCGGGAACTCCCAGAAGTCCGGCATGAGCCGGGGGTGGGGGTAGGACGACAGGCCGTGGGGAGCCTTGGAGACCTCCTGGCGGAAGCCGTCGAGCTGCTCGGTGCTCAGCCGGCCCTCGAGGAAGGCGCGGGCGTACACCCCGGGGGAGGCGTGCCCCTGGATGAAGACCTGGTCACCGCCGCCGGCGTGGTCCTTGCCGCGGAAGAAGTGGTTGAACCCCACCTCGTACAGCGTCGCCGACGACGCGTACGTCGAGATGTGCCCGCCGACGCCGATGCCGGGCTGCTGGGCGCGGTGCACCATGACCGCGGCGTTCCAGCGGATCCAGGCGCGGTAGCGGCGCTCGACGTCCTCGTCCCCGGGGAACCACGGCTCGCTCTCGGGGCCGATGGTGTTGATGTAGTCGGTCGCGGTGAGGCTGGGGACGCCGACCTGGCGCTCGCGGGCCCGCTGCAGCAGCTGCAGCATCAGGTACCGCGCGCGGTTCTGGCCGCGCTCGTCGACGATCCCGTCGAGGGAGGCCAGCCACTCGGCCGTCTCCTCCGGGTCGATGTCCGGCAACTGCGACGGCAGGCCGTTGAGGATGGGGCCCTTGCCGGCGGGTGCTCCCGCTTCATCGCGTCTGGCCACGGTGGTGGTCCTCCCGCATTCGTCGAGGGTCCGCCCCACCCGGGTGGAGGCGGGGGTCGGACCCAGTGGTGGGTTCAGGTTAGGACGGGCGCCGGGTGCGGACCCACCCCGGTCCCCGCCGGTGGGCCCAGGCGCGCCGCGCCCGCGTACACGTTGGCCGTCGGGGGGCGCAGGAAGCCGAGCAGCGTCATCCCGGCCTCGCGCGCCAGCGACACCGCCAGCGAGGAGGGGGCCGAGACCGCCGCGAGCACCGGGACCCCGGCCATCGCCGCCTTCTGCACCAGCTCGAAGGAGGCGCGGCCGGAGACGACGAGGACCCGCCCGCGCAGCGGGAGCTGACCCGAGCGCAGCGCCCAGCCCACGACCTTGTCGACGGCGTTGTGCCGGCCGACGTCCTCGCGCAGGCACAGCAGCCGCCCGCCGGCGTCGAACAGGCCCGCGGCGTGCAGCCCCCCGGTGCGCTCGAAGGCGGACTGGGCGGCCCGCAGCGCGTCCGGCAGGGCGGCCAGCACGTCCACCGGCACCCGCACGTCGTCGCCGTGCAGCGCCGCGGGCACCCGGTCCAGGACGTCCTCGACGCTCACCGACCCGCACACCCCGCACGCCGAGGTCGTCGTGAACGGCCGCGCCACCCGCCGCCCGGCCAGCCGGGAGCCGGGGCGCGCGCCGATGCGCAGCAGGTTCGAGACCGCCGCCGGCTGCCCGTCGGCGGCGCAGTGCCGCATGGACACGACGTCGCCGGCCTCGCGCAGCAGCCCCTCGGCGTGCAGGAAGCCCAGCGCCAGCTCGACGTCGTGCCCGGGGGTGCGCATCGTGACGGTCAGCTCCTCGCCGTCCACGACCAGCTGCAGGGGTTCCTCGACGGCCAGGGCGTCGGCGCGGTCCCGGGGCGCACCGGTGCTCAGGTCGAGCCGGGTCGTGCGGGTGCGCACCGACGAGACTGCCACCCCCACAGCCTCCCACCGGTGCGCGCGGGGGGCAGCGTGGAGGGTCCGTGATCGGCTCGTGGGCGCTCCGTCTTGCGCTGGGCACCGTTCCTCCGCTCCACTAGGAGGTCAAGACCACCAGCGTCCCCACCTCCAGGGGGCCACGAGGAAGGTAGGACACCAGTGGGTGCGACCGCGGACCCTGCGGCGGATGTGGCTGCAGCGGCCAAGCTGGGCTTCAAGTCCGGGCAACTGGTCCAGGAGTTCGGCTGGGACGAGCAGGTCGACGAGGACTTCCGGGTGGCCGTCGAGGAGATCGTCGGCAGCGAGCTCCTGGACGAGGACGCCGACGACGTCGCCGACGTCGTCCTGTGCTGGTACCGGGAGGGCGACGGCGACCTGGTCGACGCGCTCGTCGACTCCATCACCAACCTCGCCGAGGGCGGCATCGTCTGGCTGCTGACCCCGAAGAAGGGCCGGCCGGGCCACGTGAACGCCTCCGAGATCGACGAGGCCGCCCCCACGGCCGGCCTGCACGCCACCTCCAGCGTGAGCGCGTGCGCGAACTGGGCCGGGACCCGGATGACGACGCCGAAGAACGGGCGCCGCTGAACCCGGCGGTCGGGGACGCCTTCCCGGTCCCCGACGCCGTGGTCCCCGACCAGCACGGTGAGCGCGTCGCGCTGCGCGAGCTGTGGGAGCAGGGCCCGGCGCTGCTGGTGTGCGTCCCGGCGGCGTTCTCCACCCACTGCACGGCCGAGCTGGGGGCGCTGGCGTTCGAGATCGACCGCTTCGACGCCGCCGGGGTCCAGCTCGCGGCGCTGTCGTGCGACCCGGTCCCGGCGCTGCGGGCGTGGGCCGACGACCGCGTCTACCCGTTCCCGCTGCTCAGCGACTTCTGGCCGCACGGCGCGGTCAGCCGCGCCCTGGGCGCCTTCGACGCCGAGCGCGGGGTGGCGCAGCGGCTGTCGCTGCTCGTCGAGGACGGGCGGGTGCGCTGGGTGCTGCGCGGCGAGCACGACGCGCCCCGGTCCCTGCGGGCGCACCTGGCGGCGCTGGCGCCGTGAGCGGGCCGGCGGTGCGGTCCGCGGGGTGGGCCCGGCCGGGCTCGAACCGACGACAGCCGCGGTGTAAGCGCGGTGCTCTACCAACTGAGCTACGGGCCCCTCGTCGGCCGCTGACGACCCGACGGGACCACGGTAGCCGTTAGTGTCAGCGTCCGTGATCGCCTCCGGCCCCGACGCACCGACCCTGCGGCAGGTCATCGACGTCCTGGAGTCCCTGCACCCCCCGGGGTGGGCCCAGCCCTGGGACGCCGTCGGGCTCGTGTGCGGGGACCCCGCCGCGCCCGTGCGCCGGGTCCACTTCGCCGTCGACCCGACCACCGAGGTCGTCGAGGAGGCCGTCGCGGCGGGCGCGGACCTGCTCGTCACCCACCACCCGCTGCTGCTGCGGCCGGTGAACTCCGTCGCGGCCACGACGTTCAAGGGCGCCGTCGTGCACCGGGCCGTCACGGCCGGGCTGGCGATCCACGTGGCCCACACCAACGCCGACGCCGGGGCCCCGGGGGTCTCCGACGCCCTCGCGCGCGTGCTCGACCTGGACCACCTCGTGCCGCTGGAGCCGCTGCCGGACCGGCCCGACCTGGGGATCGGCCGCGTCGGGGACCTCGCGGCGCCCGAGCGCCTCGGCGACTTCGCCGACCGGGTGGCGGCCGCGCTGCCGGAGACCGAGCAGGGGGTGCGGGTGGCCGGGGACCCCGACGCCCTCGTGCGCCGCGTCGCCGTCTGCGGCGGCTCCGGCGACAGCCTGTTCGACCGGGTCCGCGCCAGCGGGGCCGACGTCTACGTCACGGCCGACCTGCGCCACCACCCCGCCTCCGAGGCCCGCGAGCGCGCGGCGTTCGAGGACGGGCGCCCGTACCTCGTCGACGTCGCCCACTGGGCCAGCGAGTGGCCCTGGCTGGCCGGGTGCGCCGACCGCCTGGTGGCCGCGCTCGCCGGCGACGGCCGTACCGTTGAGGCCCACGTGTCCACCACGCGCACCGATCCCTGGACGTTGCGCGTCCCCAGCCGAGGAGAGTGAGCGGGGCGATGCCCAAGGCTCCCGCGATCGACCAGCAGCGTCTGCTGGACCTGCAGACCGTCGACACGCGGCTGGCGCAGCTCGCGCACCGCCGGTCGACGCTGCCCGAGCAGACCGAGCTCGACGGGCTCGTCCAGGAGCGCCGCCGGTCCGCGGACATGCTCGTCGCGGCCCGCACGCTCGTCGGCGACGTCGAGCGCCAGGTCGCCAAGGCCGAGGCCGACGTCGCGCAGGTCCGCGACCGCGCGCAGCGCAACGCGAAGCGGCTGGAGGCGGGGGTCGGCTCGCCCAAGGACCTGCAGGGGCTGCAGCACGAGCTGGAGTCGCTGGCCCGCCGCCAGGGCGTCCTGGAGGACGAGGAGCTGGTCGTCATGGAGCGGCTGGAGCAGGTGCAGTTCGCCGCCGCCGAGCTGGCGACGACCGACACCGAGCTGGCCGAGCAGATCGACGACGTCACCGCCCGCCGGGACGCCGCCCTCGCCGAGATCGCCGCGGAGGAGACGGCCGTCCTGGCCCGCCGGCAGGCGATCGTCATGGGGATCGACGACGCGCTCGTCGCCCTGTACGAGAAGGTCCGGGCCCCGCGCGGCGGGGTCGGGGCGGCGCTGCTGCGCTCGCGCCGCTGCGGCGGCTGCCAGCTGGAGCTGAACGCCTCGGACCTCTCCGAGATCCGCAAGGCCGCCCCCGACGACGTCGTGCACTGCGAGGAGTGCGGGCGGATCCTGGTGCGCACGGAGGAATCCGGGTTGTGAGCAGGGTCCTGCGCGTCGAGGCCGACGGCGGCTCGCGGGGGAACCCGGGGCCGGCGGGCTTCGGGGCGGTCGTCAAGGACGCGGCGACCGGCGAGGTGCTCGCCGAGGTCGCCGAGTCGATCGGGCGGGCCACCAACAACGTCGCCGAGTACCGGGGCCTGATCGCGGGGCTGCGGGCCGCGCAGGCGGTCGACCCCGACGCGCGCGTCGAGGTGCGGATGGACTCCAAGCTCGTCGTGGAGCAGATGTCCGGGCGCTGGCAGGTCAAGCACGCGGACATGCGGGTGCTCGCGCAGGAGGCCCGGTCGCTGGCCGGGCCGCACGTCGACTTCGGCTGGATCCCGCGGGCGCAGAACTCCCACGCCGACCGGCTGGCGAACGAGGCGATGGACGCGGCGGCCGCGGGCCGGCAGTGGCAGCGGGCCACCGCCCCCACCGCCCCCGCGGCGTCCCCCGCGTCCGCCCCGGCCGGCCCCGACGCCCCGCCGACCACGCTGGTGCTCGTCCGCCACGGCTCGACCGCCCTGACCGAGCAGCGTCGCGTGTGCGGCCGCCGCGGGCAGGACCCGGAGCTGTCCGAGCTGGGGCTGGCGCAGGCCCGGGCCGCGGCGGACTGCCCGGAGGTGGCGGGGGCCGCGGTCGTCCTGTCCTCCACGATGCGGCGCTCGCAGCAGACGGCGCAGGTCGTCGCCGACCGCCTGGGCCTGCCGGTCCACGTGGACCGGCAGTGGGACGAGACGGACTTCGGCGAGTGGGACGGGCTCACCACGCCCGAGGTGGTCCGCCGCTGGCCGCGGGAGTTCGCCGCCTGGGACGCCTCGGGGGCCGTGGCCCCGCCGGGGGGCGAGTCGCTGGAGACCGTCGAGCGGCGGGTGCTCGCCGCCCGCGACGCGCTGCTGGCGCGCTGGGGCGGCGAGCGGGTGGTCCTGGTGACCCACGGCGACCCGCTGCGGGTGCTGCTGCGGTCGGTGCTGGGGGTGGGGGCGCAGGCGCAGCGCCGGATCCACGTCGACCCCGGGTCCCGGACGCTGCTGCGCTACCGCGCCGACGGCTCCTCGGAGGTGCTGGCGGTCAACCGGGTCTGAGCCCGGTGCCGGCCGGCCCCGTCGCCCGCGTCGCCCGCGTCGAGCCGGCTCGGCCACCACACCCGGCGGCCGAGCAGCGCGAACAGCGCGGGCACGAGGACCGTCCGCACGACCAGCGTGTCCAGCAGCACCCCGATCCCGACGACCACGCCGATCTGGGTGAGCACGATGAGCGGCAGCACCCCCAGGACGGCGAACACCGCGGCGAGCAGGATCCCGGCGCTGGTGATGACCCCGCCGGTGACGGCGACGCCGAGGCGGGTCGCCTCCCGGGTCCCCAGGGCGGGGGTCTCCTCCCGGATCCGGGTGACGAGGAAGATGTTGTAGTCGACGCCCAGGGCGACGAGGAACAGCAGGGACAGCAGGGGGACGGAGTTGTCCAGGGCCGGCATCCCCGCCAGCTGCGTGAAGATGAGGTTCGCCGCGCCGAGGGCGGCCAGGTAGGTCGCCAGCACGGTCGCCACGAGCAGCAGCGGCGCGACGACCGAGCGCAGCAGGACCACGAGCACGACCAGGACGACCAGCACGACCAGCGGGGTGACGACGAGGAGGTCGCGCACGGTCGCGGTGCGGCTGTCCAGCGACTCGGCCTCGGTGCCGCCGACGAGGGCGTCGGGGGCGACCTCGTGCACGGCCTCGCGCAGCCGTTCCACGACTTCTCGGCCGGCGGCGGAGCCGGGTTCGGTCTCGAAGGTGGCCAGGACCTCGGTGAGGCCGTCGGCGGTGCGGCCGGGGCGGACCGCGCCGATGCCCTCGACGCCCTGCGCGGCGGCGACCACCGGCGCGGGGTCGGCACCGCCGGGGACGAGGATCCGGGCCGGTTCGGCCGCGGCCCCGGGGAAGGCGCGGGCCAGCGTCTCGGCGCCGTCGGCCGACTCGGCCGCGACGCGGAACTGCTCGGTCTGGGACAGGCCCAGGGTGGCCCCGCCCAGCCCGGCGGCCATGGCCGCCAGCAGCACCAGGGTCCCGGCCACGACCCGGACGGGGCGGGCGAGCACGGCCCCGGCGATGCGCGACCAGGTCCCGGTGCGGGTGGGCTCGGCCGAGCCCTCGGCGGGCACGAAGGGCCAGAACAGCTTGCGCCCGCACACGACCAGGGCGCTGGGCAGCACGAGCAGCCCGAACAGGAGGGCGACGACGACGCCGATGGCGGCGTCGCGGCCGATGGTGCGGCTGCTGGGCAGGACGGCGGCCTGCAGGGTCAGCAGGGCCAGGACGACGGTGGTGGCGCTGGCGAGGATCGCCGGGCCCGCGCCGCGCAGCGCGGTGCGCATGGCGCTGCGGCGGTCGGGGTCGCGGCGCAGCTCCTCGCGGTAGCGGGCGATGAGCAGCAGGGCGTAGTCGGTGCCGGCGCCGAAGACGAGGACGCTGGTGATGCCGGTGGCCGAGGGGTCCACCGGGGTGTCGGTGAGGCGGCCGATGAGCTCCAGCAGCCGCACGGTCACCTGGTCGGCGAGGCCGACGACGGCCAGCGGCACGAGCCACAGGACGGGGGAGCGGTAGGTGACGAGCAGGAGCAGGGCCACGACGCCGGCGGTGACGAGCAGCAGGCGGGTGTTGGCGCCGGTGAAGGCGTCGGCGCTGTCGACGCCGAAGGCGGGTCCGCCGGTCACCTCGACGACCAGCCCGGCGGGCAGGTCCTGCCGGGCGCGCTCGCGGACGTCGCCGACGACGGCGGCCAGCTCCTCGCGGGTGCCGTCGGCCTGCACGGGGACGGTCACGAGGGCGACCTCGCCGTCCTGGCTGGGGACGGGGGTGCCGAGCGCGGCGGCGGCCGCGAGGTCGGCGGGGGTGAGGGTGGAGCCGGCGCGGGAGTAGACGACGAGCAGGGTGCCGCGCCCGTCGTCGGGGAGGCGCTCGGCCAGTTCGGCGGCGCGCACGGACTCCGAGGTGGCCGGTGGGCCGCCGTTGCCGGAGGAGCCCTCCGGGGCGCTGCCGCTGACGGCGCTCACCGTGCCGGCGAACAGCACGGCGGCCAGCAGGACCAGCCACGCGGTGATCCGCCCGGTCAGGACGTTCATCATTCCCTCTTCCCGTGAACCTCTCAGTGACTAAGATTTGTAGCGCGCGAGCGGTAGGATGGCAACCCGATGAGCACGTACCGACCCCGAGACACCCCCCGCGCCCGCCTCGAGCGGGAGATCGTCGACGAGCTGCGCGACCTCGTGGGCGTCTCCGAGCGCATCGTCGACGCCTTCGCCGCCCGGCACGGCCTGCACCCCACCGACCTGCAGGCCCTCATTCACGTCATGCGCCGTGAGATCGCCGGGGACCCGCTGACCGCCGGGGAGCTCGCGGGCCTGCTCGACGTCACCACCGGCGCCGCCACCGGGGTCGTCGACCGCCTCGAGCGCCACGGCCACCTGCGCCGCGACCGCGGCGACACCGACCGCCGCAAGGTCTACCTGCGCTACGCCGACCCCGGGATGGAGCTGGCCCGGGAGTTCTTCGCCCCGCTCGCCCGGCGCAGCGACGCGGTGCTGGCGCAGTTCGACGACGCCGAGCTCGACGTCGTGCACCGCTTCCTCACCGGCATGGGCCGCGCGTTCACCGAGCGGCACCGCGAGCTGTGAGCCCCGGGCTCACCCGCGGCGCAGGTAGCGCAGCACCGCCACCACCCGCCGGTTCTCCTGCGCGCTCGGCGGCAGGTCCAGGGTGGTGAAGATGCCCGCGACGTGCTTCTCCACGGCGCGCTCACCGATCACGAGCCGCGTCGCGATGGCCGCGTTCGACAGCCCCTCGGCCATCGCGGCCAGCACCTCCAGCTCGCGCGGGGTCAGCTCGGCCAGCGCGTCGCGCCCCCGCCGCACCAGCTGCGCCACGACCTCGGGGTCCAGCGCCGTCCCGCCCGCCGCGACCCGCTCCACCGCGTCCAGGAACTCGCGCGAGTCGGCCACCCGGTCCTTCAGCAGGTAGCCCACCCCCGCGGCGGACTCGCCGATCAGGTCGCGCGCGACCCGGTGCTCCACGTACTGCGAGAACACCACGACCGGCAGCCCCCGGCGCCGGCGCCGGCACTCCAGCGCCGCCCGCAGGCCCTCGTCGGTGTGGCCCGGCGGCATCCGGACGTCGGTGACGACGACGTCGGGCAGCTCGGCCCCCACCGCCGCGACCAGCTGCTCCCCGTCGCCCACGGCGGCCACGACGCGGTGACCGCGCAGCTCCACCAGCCGGACCAGGCCCTCGCGCAGGATCGCGGAGTCCTCGGCCAGGACCACCCGCAGCGCGCTCACGCGCGCACCGGCAGGTCGAGGTGGACCCGCGTGCCCCGCCCCGCGGGGCTGTCCAGGCGCAGGCTCCCGTCGACCGCCGCGACCCGCTCGGTCAGCCCCCGCAGCCCGCTGCCGCGCCCGGGGTCGGCGCCGCCGCGGCCGTCGTCGCCCACCTCCAGCCGCAGCCGCCGCCGGGTGGCCCGCACCCGCAGCCACGCCCGCTCCGCGCCGGCGTGCCTGGTCGCGTTGGCCAGCAGCTCCGCGACGCAGAAGTAGGCCATCGTCTCGATGGCGGGGGACAGGGCCACGCCCCGCAGGTCGACGTCGGCCTCGACGGGCAGCCCGGCCTGCTCCGCCAGCGTCGTCAGCGCCGGTCCCAGCCCCTCGTCCAGGGCCGGGGGGTGGATGCCCCGGATGATGGTGCGCAGCTCGCCGATCGCCTCGCGGGTCGTCGCGTGCGCCACGTCCAGCAGCTCACCGGCCCGCTCCGGGTCGGCGCGCAGCCGGTCCCGGGCCAGGTCGACGTGCAGCGCGATGGCCGTCAGCCGGGCCTGGGTGCCGTCGTGCAGGTTCCGCTCGATGGCCCGCACCTCCGCCGCCGAGCCCTCCAGGACCGCCGAGCGGCTGCGCCGCAGGCGGTCGGAGTCGGGGTCCAGACCGCTCGTGGCCCGCACCAGCGCCGCCTGCACCAGCACCGCCAGCCGCAGCAGCCACGGACCGGCGAACACCAGCACCAGCAGCGCCAGCACCGTCCCCACCCAGCCCGGGGTCCCCGCGGTGGTCACCGCGACGGCGTCCACCGCGACGCTCAGGACGGCCAGCGGGGCGCCCAGCCCCAGCACGGCCAGCGGGGCCTGGACCAGCAGGAACCCGATCGCCCCCCACCCCGCCGGGTCGCTGAGCGTGCGCAGCAGCCCGTCCACCGGGCCGCGCCCGCGCGGGCGCGGCGCCGGGTCGGGCACCGGCACCCCCAGCAGGCGGCGGGCCAGCCGCCGGTGCACCCGGCCCAGGCCGCGGGCGCAGGTCAGGGCCAGGGCCACCACCGGCAGGCCCAGGAAGGTCAGCGACAGCACCACCCCGAGCAGCAGCAGCACGACGACCAGCAGGCCGACGGGGGCCAGCAGCAGCGCCCGCACCTGGTAGCCGACCTCGCGCCGGGTGCGGGCCGAGACCGGCGCGCGCAGCACCGCCCGACCCCACGCCGCGCGTCCCGGCACCGCGATCCCCGCCACGTCCCCGACGGTAGCGACCCCGCGGCGCCCGGTCCCTCGTGCTGGCACGAGCGCCCGGTGGCGGCTCCCACGAGACCCGACCGGTCGGCCCGCGCCCTGGGACGGCGATCTCCCGACGGCGACGGTGGAGACGTTGCACCGCAACGTGTTCGCTGCCCCCTTCGTCGTGGAGGTCCCGGTGTTCCCGCTCCCCTTCGCCCCCGCCTGCCGCACCGCCGCCGTCCCCGTCCTCGCCCTGGCCTGCCTCCTCGCGGGCCTGCTCGGGCTCGGGGTCGCGCCCCCGGCCGCCCCCGCCGCCGCACCGGTCACGACCGTGCCCGCCACCGGCCTCGCCGACGTCTACGCCCAGCACCGGCAGGCCGCGCGCACCGGCCCCGGGCGGCGGTTCCTCACCTACGACCGCGCCGGCCGCGGCCTGGTCACCGAGGTCCTCGGCGACCTGCGCTCCGCCCCGACCGTCGCCGTCCTCGTCGGCGGGGTCGGCACCGACCTGGCCACCTACGAGCGCGGGACCCTGCGCGCCGGGGCCCGGGCCCTGGCCGCGCCGGGCCGGGCCGTCGTCGCCTGGGCCGACTACGTCAGCCCCGCCTCCCTGGGCCCCGACGCCGCCGGGCCCGACCTCGCCCGCACCGGCGGGGACCGGCTGCGGACCTTCCTGGACAGCCTGCACGCGCACACCGCCGCGACCCGCGTCGTGCTCGTCTGCCACAGCTACGGCAGCGCGGTCTGCGCCGCGGCGCTCGCCGACGGCCGCGCCCACGGCGTCGGGGACGTCGTCGACCTCGCGAGCCCGGGCGTGGGTGACGGCGACCTGCCCGAGGGGGTCCGGCGGTGGACGGCCACGGCCCCGGACGACCCGATCCGGTTCGTCCCGCACGTCCGCCTCGGGGGCCTGGGGCTGGGGGAGGACCCCGCCGCGACCCCCGGCGCGCGCCGGCTGCCGGTGCCCGCCGACGGCGGCCACGACGGGTACCTGGTGGCGGGCAGCCCCACCCTGGCGGCGGTGCAGGCGCTCCTCAGCGCGTGAGCTGCAGGGCGGCCACGGCGAGCGGGACGCAGACCAGGGCCCCGACCAGCCCCAGCGCGGCGAAGCGGGGCAGCGAGATCGCGACCCCGCGGGCCCGGCAGCGGTCCAGCCACAGCAGCGTCGCCAGCGAGGCCCACGGGGTGACCAGCGGCCCCAGGTTCACCCCGATCAGCACCGCCAGGAGCCGGTGGGCGCTGCCCGCCAGCGGCTCCACGGCCAGGTAGGCCGGCAGGTTGTCGGCGACGTTGGCGGTCAGCGCGGCCGTCCCGGCCAGCTGCAGGTGGTCGGCGAACCCCTCGCCGGTCCCGCCCAGCGGGCGGAGCAGGTCCTCCAGGCCGTGCACCTGGGCCGCCTCGACGACGAGGAAGAGCCCGCTGACGAGCACGACCGTCTGCCAGGGCAGGAGCTTGACGGACAGCGCCTCGCGGCGGCGCACGGCGAAGACGACGACGAGGACGACGGCCGCCACGGTCGCGGGGACCGCCGGGGTGACGCCGCTGACGAAGGCCGGCGCCAGCAGCAGGCAGACGACGGCCGACGTCCGGAACAGGACGGGGTCGCGCCCCGGCGACGGCGGGGGCGCGTCGTAGCGCCCGCGCAGCCGCCGCCGGTAGGTCAGGCCCAGGACGAGGACCGCCCCCAGCAGACCCGCCAGGAACGGCGCCCACGACAGGGACGTGAACCCCACCGTCCCGCGCACGCCGAAGTCACCGAGGGTGTCCAGGGCGATGAGGTTCGTCAGGTTCGACACCGGCAGCAGCAGCGAGGCCGTGTTCGCCAGCCACACCGTCGTCACCGCGAACGGCAGCGGGTCCAGCCGCAGCTGCGCGGCGAGCGCCAGCACGACCGGGGTCAGCAGCACGGCCGTGGTGTCCAGCGACAGCACCACCGTCGCCAGCGTCCCGAGAGCCACGACCAGCAGCCACAGCAGCCACGTCCGGCCCCGCCCCACCCGCGCGGCCAGCCGCGCGGCCGCGTCGAACACCCCGGCCGCGTCGGCCAGCTCGGCCACGACCGTCACCGCGAGGAGGAAGGCCAGGACG
Source organism: Kineococcus rugosus (assembly GCF_050871975.1). Taxonomy (NCBI): domain Bacteria; kingdom Bacillati; phylum Actinomycetota; class Actinomycetes; order Kineosporiales; family Kineosporiaceae; genus Kineococcus; species Kineococcus rugosus. The sequence continues at coordinate 39,223 of NZ_JBJLSJ010000042.1, forward strand.
GGCCCGGCCCGGCCGGCGACCTCGGCGATGTCGTCGCGCCCCAGCAGGCCCGCGACGACGACGACCAGCCCGGCGGTCCCGCACACCCACCACACGTCAGGCCGCCTCGACCTCGAGCGTCCACGACGCGCCGCGGCGCACGGGTTCCAGCAGCTTCGCCCCGAAGTGCTCCGAGACCGCGTCCAGCAGCCCACCGGGGTGGGGGGGGGGGGGGGGGGGGGGGGGGGGGGGGGGGGGGGGGGGGGGGGGGGGGGGGGGGGGGGGGGGGGGGGGGGGGGGGGGGGGGGGGGGGGGGGGGGG
>NZ_JBJLSJ010000043.1:0-37719 GCF_050871975.1 Kineococcus rugosus
GGCACGAAGACCTCCGAGTGGTGGTGCGGTTCCTCGACAGCTCCACACCTCACTCGGAGGTCTTCCTCACGTCACGGACCTGACGGTCCTCGGCGTGTCACCAACGTCCGTGCTCAGTACACCTAGGGCCCGGGCCTACCCCTGCTCGGCGCGCACGGTCGCGTCGCGGTGCGCGGCCCGGGCCGGCCACAGCTGCGCGACGGCGACGGCGGCCAGCACCGCCAGCGGCACGTCCCAGCCGCCGGTGAGGGAGTGCAGCCCGCCGAAGGCGACGGGCCCGGCGGCGGCGGCGAGGTAGCCGATGGCCTGCGCCATCCCGGACAGGGCGACGGCCGTCGGGCCGTCGGCGGCGCGCGAGGACACCGACGCCAGCGCCAGGACGACCGCCCCGCCCCCGCCGAGGCCCGCGAGCGCCATCGCGGGGAAGGCGGCGGAGGGGACGAGCAGCAGCAGGACGATCCCGCTGATCGACAGGGCGGTGGAGCCGACGGCGGCCCACCGGGTGCGGGTCGCCGACCGGCCCGAGACGAGCGGGACGAGCAGCGACCCGAGGACCCCGGCGACCTGCACGACCGACAGCAGCAGCCCGGCGGCGGTGGGGTCGAGGCCGGAGCGGTCCCGGGCGATCGTGGTGAGCCAGGACAGCAGGACGTAGAACAGCAGCGACTGCGACCCCATGAACGCGGTGACGGCCCACGCCAGCGGTGCCCGCCACGGGGTGCGGGCGCGGGCGCGGTCGGCCCGTCCGCCGCGCGCGCCGCGCACCAGGGGCAGCCACAGCAGCGCGGCGAGCACCGCGGGCGCGGCCCACACCACCAGCGCGGTGCGCCACCCGCCGCCGACGTGCTCGGCCAGCGGGACGGCGACCCCGGACGCGGCCCCGCCGACGACCTGCATGAGGACGACGTAGGTGCTGGTGAGGATCGGGATGCGGTGGGGGAACTCGGCGCGGACGAACGCGGGCATGAGGACGTTCGCGACGGCGATGGCGACCCCGATGGCGGCGGTGCCGGTGAACAGCGGCACGACGCCGGGCACCCAGCGCAGCAGCGACCCGGCGCCGAGCAGGAACAGCGCCAGGACGAGGGTGAGCCGGTGCCCGAGCCGGGCCGAGACCCGCGGCACGACGAGGGAGCTGGCGGCGAAGGCCAGCAGCGGCAGCGACGTCAGCGCCCCGGCGGCGGCGGCGCCGAGGTCCAGGTCGTCGGAGACGAGCGGCAGGACCGACCCGACGCCGGTGAGGGGCGAGCGCATCGAGCAGGCCACGAGGACGAGCCCGACGAGCAGGACGAGGGCGGTGCGGCGGGTGGGCGGCGCGGTCAGCGCGGTCGGGGGAGTCGGGGAGGTCGGCATGGCGGGACCATCGTCGCCCACGGGTGGTTCGCCGGGCGAACCGCTCAGGGGCGGGCGGCGCGGCTCTCGCGGCGCAGGTAGACGAGGCCGAGGACGGGCAGGACCAGCGGGACGTAGCCGTAGCCGTGGCCGAAGCCGGACCACACGGTCGAGCGGGGGAAGGCGGCCGGGTCGGCGAGGCTGAGGGTGCCGACGGTCAGGACGCCGAGGAGCTCGACGCTGCACGCGACCCACGCGACGGTCCGCCAGCGGTGCCCCGTGCGGCCCAGCCCGACGGTCGCCAGGACGTAGACGACGCCGGCGAACGCGGACAGCAGGTACGCCAGGGGCGCCTCGTGGAAGTCGGTGGCGATCTGGACGCCGGCGCGGGAGACGGCGGCGATCGCGAACACGGCGTAGAGCGCGACGAGGACGCGGCCCAGGCCGGTGGTGCGCCGCCGGGGCGCGGGGGCCGCGCTCACCGGGTCACCGCGAACAGCAGGAAGGCGCGGTAGGCGATGACGATGACGGCGAAGCACGCGACGACGAGGACGAGGGTGCTGGGCCGGGACCGGTCGGCCAGGGCCCAGAACGCCCCGGCGGGCAGGATGAACGGCGCGACGACGAGGTAGGCGATCGCGGTGGCGGTCTCCACGGGGCGGGTCCCGCCGGCGAGGGCCGCGACGCCGTCGGCGACGAGGGCGAGGACGGCGAGCTCGACGACGCCGAGGCCCACGAGCAGGGGGCGCCCGACGCGGCGGTCGCGGGCGACGACGGTGACGGCCCACGCACCGGCGAGCAGGCTCAGGGCGCAGACGACCGCGACGAGGAGACCGGACACGGGGGTGAACTCTACGTGCGCCGCCCCTCCCCCTCCCCCGGCGACCGGGGTGCCCCCGATCGGGTGGGACCGGGAATCCGGACCGCGGTCCGCTTGTTGCAGCCCACCATGAGCCTCTTCTCCCCCGTGACGCTCGGCGACCTCACCCTGCCGAACCGCATCGTGATGGCCCCGCTGACGCGCACCCGCGCCGGAGCCGACGGCGTCCCCGGGCCCCTGGTGGCCGAGCACTACGCCCAGCGCGCCTCCCTGGGCCTGATCGTCGCCGAGGGCACGTACCCCAGCGCCGAGTCCCGCTCCTACCCCGGGCAGCCCGGCCTGGTGACCGCCGAGCAGCAGGAGGGCTGGCGGGGCGTCGCCGACGCCGTGCACGCGCGCGGGGGCCGCATCGTCGTGCAGCTCATGAACGGCGGCCGGGTCTCGCACACCGACATCACCGGCACCGACCGCATCGTCGCCCCGAGCGCGATCGCGGTCAGCGGTGAGGCCCACACCGCCGACGGCAAGAAGCCGTACCCCGTCCCGCACGCGCTGACCGAGGCCGAGATCGGCGACGTCGTGGCCGAGTTCGTCGCCGCGGCGCGCCGCGCGGTCGACGCCGGGCTGGACGGCGTGGAGGTCCACAGCGCCAACGGGTACCTGCTGCACCAGTTCCTCGCCCCGGGCTCGAACCGGCGCGAGGACGCCTGGGGCGGGTCCCCGGAGAACCGCGCGCGGCTGACCGTCGAGGTGGCGCGGGCCGTGGCGGCCGAGATCGGCGCCGGTCGCGTCGGGGTCCGCATCTCCCCCGCCCACAACATCCAGGACGCGCTGGAGACCGACCCCGCCGACGTCGAGGCGACGTACTCGCACCTCGCGGAGTCGTTGCAGCCGCTGGGGCTGGCGTACCTGAGCGTCCTGCACGCCGACCCGGCCGGGGAGTTCGTGCAGGGCCTGCGCAAGCGCTTCGGCGGCCCGCTCATGGTGAACACCGGGTTCGCGCAGGTCACCACGCGCGAGGAGGCCGCCGGGTACGTCGCCGACGGCGTCGCGGACGTCGTGGCCGTGGGCCGCGCGGTGATGGCGAACCCGGACCTGCCCGCCCGCTGGGCCGGTGGGCACCCGGAGAACCCGCTCGACCCGACCACCTCGTACGGCACCGGCCCGGAGGGCTACACCGACTACCCGACGCTCGACGGGAACTGACGAGGGGACCGACGGGGGGGTCGACGAGGGGACCGACGGGCCGCGTCAGGAGGCGGCCAGGTCGGCGCAGGGACGCAGCGACTCCTTGTGCCGCACCGCCTCCTGCGCGTCCGCGCCCTCCAGCGGGACGGGGACGCCGGAACGGATCGTCGCCGGTTCCCACCGCGCCGCCGACACCCCGCCGGTGCCGGGCAGCGTGAGTTCCAGGACCCCCGTCTCCACGGTGCGGGCCTTCTTCGCGTAGAACACGAAGTTCCCCAGGCCGTAGTCGACGAAACCCTTCCGCCCGCCCGCCTCCAGGTACCCCTGCCCGAGCTGGAGGTGGGCGTGCGACCCGACGACGGCGTCCGCCCCGGCGGCGACGAGGTCGTGCGCGAGGTCCTGCTGGTCGCTGGTCGGGCAGTCCTGCAACTCCTTGCCCCAGTGCAGGAACACCACGACCGAGTCGCTGCGGGACCGTTCGGCCGCGACGGCGTCGACGAGGCGGCGCGCGCCGGCCTCGGTCCGCACCGACGCCATCCCGGGCTGGGTGCCGGTCGCGGTCCACGCCGTCGCCAGGGACGAGTCCAGCACCTGCGTCGCGTCGAACACCGCGACCCGGTTGTCCTTGATCGTCGTCCGGTACGGGGCGAAGGCGGCGTCGGCGTCCTGCCCGATCCCGATGACCGGCAGGCCCTGCGCGGTGGCGGCGGCCAGGGTGTCGGTGAGCCCCGCCCGGCCGTAGTCGAGGCCGTGGTTGTTCGCCATGGCGGCGACGTCCACCCCGGCGTCCTTCAGCCTCCCGAGCCCGGCCGCGGGCGCGCGGAACGTGTACTCCTTGCCCGCCGCGGTGCCGCCGTCGGTGATGGCGGTCTCGACGTTGACGACGGTGAGGTCGGCGGCGCGCAGCAGCGGCGCGACGGCGTCCAGGCCGCCGGGTTCGAGGGCGGCCGCGCTGGACCCGGCGAAGTGCACGTCCCCGGCCACGGCGATCGTGACCGGCTGCGGTGCGGGGGTGGCGGGCCCGTCGGCGCCGGAGCACCCCGCGACCACCAGGACCGTCACCGCGAGCACCGCCGCACACACCCTCCGCACCCTGCGCACTGTAGGTGGGCGGCACCGCCCGCCACGGGGGTTCGGCGGGGGCGGACCTGGCCCCCTCGGGGTCACCCGGCCGCGCGCCGCGGACCGGGGTAGGTTCCGCGGGTGCCCGAGCTGCCCGAGGTCGAGACCGCCCGCGCCGCCGTCGAGGCGGGGGCGCTGCACCGCGAGATCGCCGACGTCGACGACACCGACACCTACGAGTGCCGCCCGCACGCCCCCGGGGACCTGCGCACCGCCCTGGTGGGGCGGACGCTGACCGCGGCGCACCGGCGGGGGAAGTCCATGTGGTGCGACACCTCCGGCGACGGCCCCGCGCTGGGCATCCACCTCGGCATGAGCGGGCGCGTCTTCGTGACCGGCCCCGACGGGGTCCTGACCGTCGGCGGCGACTACGGCGGCCCGCGGCCGGACACCCCGCCCGCCGACAGCGTCTGGTACCGGTTCTCCCTCTTCTTCGCCGACGGCGGGTCCCTGCGGCTGCTCGACAAGCGCCGCCTCGGGCGGGTCCGGCTCGACCCCGACCTCGGCGCGCTGGGCCCGGACGCCGAGCTCGTCGGCCGCGAGGAGTTCCGCGCCCGCGTCGGCCGCGGCACCGCCCCCCTCAAGGCGCGGATCATGGACCAGTCGGTGCTGGCGGGCGTGGGGAACCTGCTGGCCGACGAGACGCTGTGGCGGGCCCGGCTCAGCCCCCGCCGGCCCGCCGGGGACCTCACCGCCGACGAGCTCGACGGGCTGCGGCGCGAGCTGCGGGCCGCGATCCGGCACGCCGTGCGGCACGGCGGCGTCCACACCGGCGAGGTCGTCCCGCACCGCACCCGCGGCGGCCACTGCCCCCGCTGCGGCGCCGAGATGGTGCGCGCCACGATCGGGGGCCGCACGACGTGGTGGTGCCCGGCCGAGCAGGCGTGAGCGCGTCCGGCGCCCCCGGCGCGACCGGCCCCGGGCCCCGGTGCTGGCGCTGACGTCCTCCTCGGGGCCCGTCCCGGCCCTGCCGGGCTCCCTCACCGGCGCGGCGGCCACCGGGCGCGCGCTGCGCCGGGACCGGTGGTGGGAAGGGCTCAAGTCGCCGGGGTGAGGTGCCGATGAGGACAGGTGTGGACCACGACGGCGACGAGACCCTGCCCGCCGTCCCCGCTCCCGCGGTGCCGGTGAGCGACTTCACCACCGCGGCCGCGGCCACGCTCAAGCGCCTGCACGCGCGGGTGGGGCTGGAGACCTGGGCGGTGGCCCGCCGCGACGGGGACGACTACGTCGTCCTGTCCGCCCTCGACGGGGCCGGCGTCGGCATGGACGCCGGCGACGTCATGGCCTGGGGCGACACCTTCTGCGGGGCGGTGGTGGCCGGGCGGGCGCCGCGCTTCTCCACCGCGGTGGAGCAGGAGGAGGGCTGGGCCCACGCGCTGCGGGCCACCGGCTTCCCCTGGCGCTCCTACGTGTCGGTCCCCCTCACCGGTCCGGACGGCACCGTGCTGGGCACCCTGTGCGCCGGGGCCCGCGAGGCCGTGGACCCGGCCGTGGCGCTGCAGCTGCCCGACGTGGAGCTCGCCGCGGACCTGCTGGCCACCGTGCTGTCCTACGAGCTGCGGCTGGAGCAGGAGGCCCGCCGCGCCGAGCAGGCCGAGGCCGTCGCCGAGCGCGACGCCCTGACCGGGGTGGGCAACCGCCGCGCCTGGGACAACGCCCTGGCCGCCGAGGAGGCGCGCGCCCGGCGGCTGGGCTCGACCGCCTCGGTCCTGGTGGTGGACCTGGACGGGCTCAAGGAGCTCAACGACACCCGCGGGCACGAGGCCGGTGACGCCCTGATCGTGCAGACCGCGCAGGTCCTGCGCGCCCACCTGCGTCCCGGGGACCTGCTCGCGCGCCTGGGCGGGGACGAGTTCGCCGCCCTGCTGCCCGGTGCCCACCGGGCCGCGACCGCCACGGTGCTGGGCCGGCTGCGCGGCGGGCTGACCGGGGCGGGGGTCCGCGCCTCGCTGGGGGCGGCCACCCGCCGCGCGGCCACGGGCCTGGACACCGCCTGGCGCGAGGCCGACGCGGCCATGTACGCCGACAAGGCCGCCCGCGCCGGGCAGGCCGCCGCGCGGGCGGCCGCGCGGGCGCTGGGCGGGGCGGCGACCGCCCTGCGGCTCGCGGGGGGCGCCGGCCCCGGGGACCTGCCGGGCACCGCGCCGCAGCCGGTGGGCGACGCCGCGCTCAACGCGCGCATCGACCGGCTGCTGGACGTCGCCCGGCGCCAGCTGGGCATGGACGCCGCGGTGCTGGCGGAGTTCTCCGGCGACACCTGGACGCTGCGCCACACCGCCACCGCGGCCGGTGTCGGCGACCCGCGCGGGTTCAGCACCGACCGCGGCGACACGTACTGCCAGCGGGTGCTGGAGGGCTACCTCGACCCCGTCGTCGCCGACGCGCGCACGCACCCGGCCACCTCGGCCCTGCCGATCACCGCCGCCCTGGACATCGGCGCCTACGTCGGGGTGCCGGTGCTCCTGGACGACGGCAGCGTCTACGGCACCCTGTGCGCGCTGTCGACCACCGCGCAGCCGGGCCTGCGCGGGCGCGACGCCGGCGTGCTGGAGATCATCGCCGAGGCGCTGGGCGAGCTGGTCACCCACGAGCAGCAGCAGGCCCGCCAGCGCCGCGCGGTGCTGAACCGGCTCGACGAGCTGCACCGCGACGGCGGGCCGCGCCCGGTGTACCAGCCCGTGTGCGAGCTGGACGGCCTGCGGCCGGTGGGCCACGAGGCGCTGAGCCGCTTCCCCGTCGGCGCCCCCGACACGTGGTTCGCCGACGCCGCGCGGGTGGGGTCCGGGGAGCGGCTGGAGCTGGCCGCGGTGCGCGCGGCGCTGGCCCAGCGCCCGGCGGGCGAGGGGTTCCTGTCGCTGAACGTCAGCCCCGCCCTGGCGACCTCCCCGGCCCTGGCCCGGGCGCTGGAGGGTGAGCGGCTGGGGACCCTGGTGCTGGAGATCACCGAGCACGAGGCGGTGGCGGACTACCCCGCCCTGCTGCGCCGGCTCGCGCCGCTGCGCGAGGCCGGGCTGCGCGTCGCCGTCGACGACGCCGGGGCGGGGTTCGCCAGCATGCGCCACGTCCTGGCGCTGGAACCGGACTTCATCAAGCTGGACATGAGCCTGATCCGCGGCATCCACCTCGACGGCACCCGGCGGGCGCTGGCGGCGTCCCTGACGACCTTCGCCCACCAGACCGGCGCCCTGGTCGTCGCCGAGGGCATCGAGGACGTGCGGGAACTGCACTGCCTGCGCGGGCTGGGCGTCTCCCACGGCCAGGGCTACCACCTGGGGCGCCCGGCCCCCCCGGGCGCGGCCGCGCCCTGAGGCCGGGCGGGCGCCGGGGAGGGGCGGTGAGGGGGCGGTGGCGGCCGGGCGGGGACGGGTGCAGCATCATCGGGCACGACCGACGCGAGCCGGACCAGCAGGAGTGACGAGGAAGCCATGACGAACCCCCGCGCAGGACAGCACGCCCAGCCCTCGGACCTCATCGACGTCGCGCACGTCGTCACGGCCTACTACGCCACGCAGCCCGACCCCTCCGACGTCGGCCAGCGCGTCGCGTTCGGCACCTCCGGGCACCGCGGTTCCAGCCTCGACGGGGCCTTCAACGAGCACCACATCCTCGCCACGACCCAGGCGATCGTCGACTACCGCCGCGAGCAGGGCTACGACGGGCCGCTGTTCATCGGCCGCGACACCCACGCCCTGTCCGAGCCGGCGTGGGTGTCCGCGCTGGAGGTCCTCGGCGCGAACGACGTCACCGTCCTGGTCGACGACCGCGACTCCTGGACCCCGACCCCGGCGGTCTCGCACGCCATCCTGCGCGCCAACCGCGACGGTTCCACGATCCGCGCGACCGGCCCCGGCCTGGCCGACGGCATCGTCGTCACCCCCTCGCACAACCCGCCCCGCGACGGGGGTTTCAAGTACAACCCGCCGAACGGCGGCCCCGCCGACACCGACGCGACGGGCTGGATCGCCAAGCGCGCCAACGAGTACCTGGAGAAGGACCTCGACGGGGTGCGCCGCGTCCCGTTCGCGCGGGCCCGCGCCGCCGCGCAGGGCTACGACTTCCTCGGCACCTACGTCGACGACCTGCCGAACGTCCTGGACCTCGACGCGATCCGCGAGGCGGGCATCCGCATCGGCGCCGACCCGCTGGGCGGGGCCAGCGTGGAGTTCTGGCAGGCGATCGCCGACCGGCACCGCCTGGACCTGACGGTCGTGAACCCGCTGGTCGACCCGACGTGGCGGTTCATGACGCTGGACTGGGACGGCAAGATCCGGATGGACTGCTCCTCCCCGTCGGCGATGCACTCCCTCATCGACCGGCGCTCGGAGTTCCAGATCGCCACCGGCAACGACGCCGACTCCGACCGGCACGGCATCGTCACCCCCGACGCGGGGCTGATGAACCCCAACCACTACCTCGCCGTCGCGATCCAGTACCTGTTCGGGAACCGCACGGGCTGGCCGGCGGGCGCGGCCATCGGCAAGACCCTGGTGTCCAGCTCGATGATCGACCGGGTGGCGCAGTCGCTGGGCCGGGAGCTGCTGGAGGTCCCCGTCGGGTTCAAGTGGTTCGTGCCGGGCCTGCTGGACGCCTCGGTCGGCTTCGGCGGCGAGGAGTCCGCGGGCGCCTCGTTCCTGCGCAAGGACGGGTCGGTGTGGAGCACCGACAAGGACGGGATCCTGCTGGCCCTGCTGGCCTCGGAGATCACCGCCGTGACCGGCCGCACCCCGAGCGAGCACTACGGCGACCTCATCGCGCGGTTCGGCCGCCCGCAGTACGTCCGCAGCGACGCCGCCGCGACCCGCGAGCAGAAGGCGACCCTGTCGAAGCTGTCCGCGGACCAGGTCGCCGCGACGGAACTGGCCGGGGAACCCATCACCGCCAAGCTCACCGAGGCCCCCGGCAACGGCGCGGCCATCGGCGGCCTGAAGGTCGTCACCGAGAACGCGTGGTTCGCGGCGCGCCCCTCGGGCACCGAGGACGTCTACAAGATCTACGCCGAGTCGTTCAAGGGTGCCGACCACCTGCGCCACGTCCAGCACGAGGCGCAGGAACTGGTCGACGGGGTCCTGTCGGGGAAGTGACGTGACGCGGATCGACCAGTGGACGTGGGCGGTCCGGCTCTTCAAGAGCCGGTCCGTCGCGACCGCTGCCGTCAAGGCCGGTCACGTCCGGCTCAACGGGGACCGCGCGAAACCCGCCTCGACCGTGCGGGTCGGGGACGAGGTGCGGGTCCGCGCGGAGGGCTACGAGAAGGTGTTCGAGGTGGTGCAGCTGCTGGAGAAGCGGGTGGGTGCTCCCCTGGCGCAGGCCGCCTACGTCGACAAGTCGCCCCCGCCGCCCCCGCGCGACGAGTTCTTCGGCGCGTTCGGGACCCGCGACCGCGGGGCGGGGCGGCCCACGAAGCGCGACCGCCGCGAGATGGACGAGCTGAGAGGACGCCGGTGAACCTCGACGAGGCGCCGTTCCACGGGGACCCGCTCGCCGACGCCCTGGCCGAGGCGGTGCACGCCGACCCGGCGCTGCGCGCGGGGCTGTCCACCGCCCTGCGCGACGGGTCGCGCACCGCGCCGTCCCCGGTGCGGGAGTTCGTCGCCGACCTGGAACGGGTCGCGGACGCCGCGGACCCGGACCTGCTGCGGGCCGGGGCGCGCGCCACGTTCACGACCCCGCAGGCCGTGCACGTCTTCGACGTGGGCGCGGGGGCGCTCATCAGCTCGTACCGCCCGCCGCAGACCGCGACGATCCTGGTGGGGACGGGCCGGCTGGTGGGTTCGGCGCACCTGCGGCTGACCGACACGGCGCGGTGGCTGACGGCCGCGTCGCTGCCCGGCGGGCTGGTCCGCGGGGCGCCGGGGTGGCGGGTGACGGCGCACGTGCGGCTCGGGCACGCCCTGGTGCGCCGCGCGGTGCGGCAGGCCGGGCCGCACACCCCGATCAGCCAGTTCGACTCGCTGCGCACGTGGCTGGACTTCACGGTGGTCGCGCCGCGCTCGGCGCACCGGCTCGGGTTCGGGGTCACCGACGCCGAGTACGCGCAGTTCCTCGACCACTGGCGGGTGCTGGGGGAACTGCTCGGCGTGCACCCCGACCTGCTGGCCCCGGCGGTGGACCGGCCGTCGGCGGTGGCGCTGCTGGCCGAGGTCGACGCCCGCACGGGGCCGCCGAACGAGGACTCCCGCACCCTGACGGCCGCCGGGCTGGACGCGCTGGCGACCGGGCTGGCCGACCTGACGCCGGTCCCGCACCGGGTGGGGCTGGTCGCGGCCCGGGCGGTGGCCCGCCGGTTGCAGGGCGAGCAGGCCGACGCCCTCGGGGTCCCCCCGGTGGGCGGGTGGGAACGGCTGGTCCCGGTGGTCGCCTCGGTCGCCGGGGCGTACCGGGCGCTGCTGCGGCGCCGGCCCGCGGCGTGGGAGCGGATGGTGGAGCGCAACGTCGCCGCGAACCGGGAGTTCCTGGCGCAGTCGGGCTGAGCCGGACCGGGCCGGGTCCGGGTCCACCTCCTTGCGGAGAGTGCAGACACGACCACGCACGGGTGCGTAGGGTTGCGGTACCCGAACCACCGGTCCTGGCGGAGGACACCGGATGACGAACGTCCTGCGGCTCGACGCCCTCTTCGCCCACCTGCCCACCGCGCACCTCGTGCTGGACCGCGACCTCGTCATCGTCGAGGCCAACCGGGCGTACACGGCGATGCTGGCCCGCACCCGCGAGGAACTCGTCGGGCAGTACGTCTTCGACGCCTTCCCGCCCTCCGAGGACGACGTGGACGAGGACGGCGCCCACCTCGTGGAGCTGTCCTTCCGCCGGGTGCTGGCCGGGGAGACGGACGTGCTGCCCGCGGTGCGCTACGACGTCCTGGACGCCGCGACCGGGCAGCTGCACCCGCGGCACTGGTCGATCGTCCACGCCCCGCTGCGCGGCGCCGACGGCGAGGTGCAGTTCGTCCTGCAGCGCATCGAGGACATCACCGACTACGTCCTGGAACGGGCCCGCGCGGACAGCGTCGAGGCGGAGCTGTTCCTGCGGGGCCGGGAGGTGGAGGCCGCCCGCCGCGCCGAGCGGGCCGCGGCCCGCACCATCGCCGCGCAGGCGCTCGTGGCGCTCGACCTCATCGACGCCACCACCCACGCCGAGGCCGCCGACGTCCTGCGCCGCTTCAGCCGGTCGGTGCTGGCCGCGACGGCCGTCGCGGTGCACCTGCTGGAGGAGCGCCCGGCCGGCAGCGCCGCCGCGGAGGTCACCGCCACCGGCTGCGCCGCGGTGGTCCACACGCCCGTCGTCGTCGACGGCGTCCAGCTCGGCGAGCTGGCGCTGGGGTGGGACTCCCCGCACCACCTGACGCCCACCGACCACGAGGTCGTGGGCGCGGTGGCCGCCCAGTACGGGCAGGCGGTGCTGCGGCTGCGCCGCCGCGACGCCGAGCGGCAGGCCGCCGAGAACGCCCTGGTGATGTCGGAGACGTTGCAGCGCAGCCTGTTGTCGGACCCGGCACGGCTGGAGGGCCTGGAGCTGTCCGCCCGGTACCGGGCCGCGGCGCAGCAGGCCCGGGTCGGCGGCGACTGGTACGACGGGTTCCGCACCGCGGACGGGACGGCCGTCCTGACGGTCGGCGACGTCAGCGGCCACGACGGGGAGGCGGCCGCGCTCATGGGGCAGGTCCGCTCGCTGCTCCGGGGCATCGCGTACGCGGTGCCCGCCGACGCCGGCCACCTGCTCGACATCGTCGACGACGCCCTGTTCGACCTCGGGGTGGACGCCCTGGCCAGCGCGGTGCTCGTCACCGTCCACCACGACGACGCCGGCGCGCGCAGCGTGCGGTGGTCCAACGCCGGCCACCCCCCGCCGCTGATGCAGCTGCCCGACGGGAGCGTGCAGGTGCTGGCCCGCACCCCGGAACTGCTGCTGGGGTGCCAGACCGGCACCGGCCGGACCGTGCAGGAGCACCCGTTCCCCGACGGCGCGTCGCTGCTGCTCTACACCGACGGGCTCGTCGAGCGCCGCGGCTCGACCATCGACGACGGCATCGCCTGGCTGTGCCGGCGGCTGGAGGCCCTCGCGGGCCGGACCGCCGAGCAGGTGTGCGACGAGCTGCTGACCAGCGTCGACGGCGACGCCGAGGACGACGTGGTGCTGCTGCTGGCCCGGGCCGTCCCGGTGACCCGGGACCTCGTGGAGGCGACCCTGGCGCGGGACCCGGCGGCCGTGGGGCGGGCGCGCGAGCTGGTCGCGGCGGCGTGCCACCGCGCGGAGGTCGCCGAGGGCACCCGGGACGCGGCGGTGCTCGTCGCGAGCGAGGCCGTCACGAACGCCCTCGTCCACGGCCGCGGGGCCGTGCGGCTGGCCGTGGCCGTCCGCGACACCGGGGTGCGCCTGGAGGTCACCGACTCCGAACCGGCGACGCCGGTGCGCCGGGTCGTGGACCTGGACGCGCTGGGGGGGCGCGGGATGCAGCTCATCGACGCGCTCGCCGCGGACTGGGGCGTGCGGGCCCGCCTGGACGGCAAGACCGTGTGGGTCGACGTGCGCTGAGCCCCCGACGCCCGGGGCCGGCCCGCGCTCAGGTCCAGGGCAGCGCGCTGCGCGTCGACCAGTACGCCGCGGGCGGCTCGGCGGCGCCGTCGGGCACGACCGCGGGGGGCCGCGCGGCGAGGTTCTGCGCCAGCTGCCCGGTCGTCACCGCACCGCTGAGGACGACGTCGGCGAACGGCTGCCGCAGCACCGCCCCGAGGGCGAAGGCGTCCACCGTCTGCCCCTCGACGGCCGCGAGCGCGGCGATCGCCGGGTCGGCGGCGGCCGCGGTGAGCCGGCCGTTGGCGACCCCCTCCTTCACCACGACGAGCCAGCCCTCGTCGTGGGCCTGCGCGAGCACCGGACCGGCCGAGCGTTCCAGCAGGTTCCACGTCGACTGCACGACGCTGAACGGGGTGTCGGCGCGCAGGGCCCGCTCCAGCACCGCGCCCTGGGCCGGGCCGCTCGTCGACAGGCCCACCCGCACCCCGGTGGCGGCCAGCTCGCGCAGCGCCCCCAGCAGGGCCGCGTCGTCCAGGGCGCCGCTGTCGGGGGTCACGGAGTGGACCAGGTAGACGTCCGGGGGCCCGCCGAGGGCCTCCAGCGTCTGCGGCCACTGCCGCTCGAAGGCGGCGCGGGAGTGGTCCTTGCGCTCGTGGACGGGCGCGTCCAGCGACCACCCGCCGACGTACTCGTACCCCCACTTGGACCCGACGGTGAGCTGCTCGCGGCGGCCGGGGCGGGCGGCGAGCCAGCTGCCGAGGAAGCTCTCGGCGTGGCCGTAGGAGCGGGCGACGTCGACGTACCGGACGCCCGCGTCCCACGCCGCGTCGAGCAGCTCGTGGCAGCGGGTCCGGAGGTCGTCGACGGACCGTGACGGCGGGAGGTCACCGGCGCGGCCGGGGGTGAGGTAGGCGGGACGGCCGGCGGCGGCCAGCCCGAGACCGAGGCGGTGCACCCACGGGGACGCGTTCGTCACTCGGCTAGCGTAGGCGCGGGTGCCGACCCCGCACCTCCCCCCGAGTCCCCCTCAGTCCCCCGAGTCCCCCCGAGTTGGAGACGACATGAACAACGCGCTGGGCGCCACCTCGAGCGCCGGTCCCACCGTCTTCGTGGTGTACGGCGCCAGCGGTGACCTCGCCAAGCGCCTGGTCATGCCGGGCTTCGCGGCGCTGGCCGCGGCGGACCTGCTGCCCGAGCAGTGGGTCCTCATCGGCTCGGGCCGCCGCGGCCTGCCCGACGACGAGTACCGCGACCACGTCCGCGCCGGGCTGGAGGAGTTCGCCCGCGGCAAGAACGGCGTGACCGACGAGGTCATCGCCTCGATCCTGCCGGGCCTGCGGTTCGCCGGTGGCGGGTTCAGCGCCGACGACCCCGGTGAGCTCCTCGACGCGATCGCCGCGGCGAAGCAGGAGATCGGCGAGGACGCGCAGGTCGTCCACTACCTCGCGCTGCCGCCGTCGACGTTCGAGGGCTACACGAAGGCCATCGCCGCGCACGGGCTGGCCGAGGGCACCCGCGTCGTCTACGAGAAGCCGTACGGCACCTCCCCGCAGTCGTTCGAGGAACTGGACCAGCTGGTGCTGTCGGTGTTCGACGAGCAGCAGGTGTTCCGCATCGACCACTTCCTCGGCAAGGAGGCGACCCAGCAGCTGCACGTCCTGCGGTTCGCGAACCGGATGATCGAGCAGCTGTGGTCCAACGAGCACGTCGCCCAGGTGCAGATCGACGTGCCGGAGGTCCTGGGCGTCGACGAGCGCGCCACGTTCTACGACGAGACCGGCGCGACCCTCGACATGCTGGTCACCCACCTCCTGCAGGTCGCCGCCGAGGTGGCGCTGGACCCGCCCGCCGACTGGACCTCCGAGGCGCTGGCGAAGGCCCGCGAGGACGTCCTGGCGAAGTTCCGCGCGATCGACCCCGCGGAGGTCGTCCTCGGCCAGGGCAGCGGCTACCGGGAGATCCGGGACGTCCGCGAGGGTTCCACGACGGACACGTTCGTCGCGGCGCGGGTGTGGGTCGACACCGAGCGCTGGAACGGGGTGCCGTTCGTCCTGCGCACCGGCAAGAAGCTCGCCGAGTCGCACCAGCACGTGACGCTGGTGTTCAAGCGGCCATCGAACTCCCCGCAGAAGGACGACGAGGCGGCGCCGGAGACCTTGACGTTCACGTTGTCCGGCAACGGTTCGGTGTTCGCGGGGGTGACCGCCCGCCGTCCGGGCGTGTCCGACGACCTGGTGCCGGGCAAGCTGTACCTGGACCTGGCGGAACTGCCGAACGCCGAGCCGCTGCCGCCGTACGCGGCGCTGCTGCGCGACGTCCTCATCGGCGACCGCGCCCTGTTCACCACCTCGAACGGCCTGCGGGACGCGTGGCGCGTCGCGGCGCCGATGCTCGACCACCGCCCCGAGCTGCACCCGTACGAGCCGGGCACGTGGGGCCCGGAGGCGGCCGAGGCGATCGCCGCGCCGTACGGCTGGCTGACGGAGCAGCGGTCCTGAAACCCCTCCCGCGCGCCGTCGTCCCCCCGGGGGCGGCGGCGCGCGGTCGTTCCCGGGGCCGGACCGGGCGCTAGTTGGAATCTCGACTAGTCGATGGCATGATGAGCGGGTGCCCGACACCCCGACCGTGCCCGAGTGGCAGCGCGGAGTCCTCGCCTCGTGCGCCCTGGGCGTGCTCGAACGCGGCAGCGCCCACGGCTACGCCGTCGCCCAGCAGTTGCAGACCGCCGGCATCGGCCCGGTCAAGGGCGGCGCGCTCTACCCCGTCCTGAACCGCCTCGAGCAGGAGGGCGCGCTCACCTCCACGTGGCAGGAGGGCCAGGGCGGCCCCGGGCGCAAGGTCTTCACCCTCACCCCCGCGGGCCGCGCCCGCCTCGACGAGCTGCGGCAGCAGTGGCGGCCGTTCGCCACCGCCGTCGGCACCGTCCTCGGCGCGGCCCCGGACGCGACCCCGGCCACGACCCCGGCCACGACCGGAGAACCCACCAGGAGGACGACGTGAGCAGGACCCTCGACCGGCGCTGGCCCACCGATCGGGACCAGGCCTGGGCCGACCGCGCCCTGTGGCGGCTCGTCGTCCGCGAAGGGGTCCCCGGCGACCTCGCCGAGGACGTCCTCACCGAGGCCCACCAGGCCTGCCTGGAGACCGGCCTCCCCGCCGGGGAACTGTTCGGCGACCCCGACCGGTACGCCGCCGACGTGGCCCGCGAGAGGGTGCCGGACGGCGAACGCGCCGCCGTCGACCCCGACGGCAGCACCCCGCACGACCACTGGCCCCTGTGGTTCCTCACCCTCGGCTGGCTCACGCTGCTGCTGGGCCTGGTCCTGCTCGCCGACCACGGGTGGGACCTGCCCGTCACCGCCTGGGGCCTGGCGGTCTACGCCGCCGCCGTCGCCTTCGGCACCGGCGCCCACCGGGGACGGCTGGAACGCCGGGCCGGGCGGCTGCGGCGCGGCTGGGCGTGGTGGCTCACCGGCGGCGCCGTCCTCGTGGGCGCCCTGGCCGCCGCCTCCCCGCTCCAGGACCGCCCGGCGCTCGCCGTGGTGCCCACCGTCCTCGTCCCCGCGGCCGGCGCCCTCGCGCTGGTGACCGGGTTCCGGTGGCCGCAGCGGGCCCCGCGCCCGCACGCCGGCGGGACCACCCCCGAGCAGTGGTTCGACGACCTCGCCGGCCTCCTGCGCGGGCGGTACTCCCTGACGCGCCGCGAAGTCGCCCACCACGTCCAGGAGGCCCGCTCCCACTGGGCCGACAGCGGCGCGGCGCACCCCCGCGAGGAGTTCGGCACCGCCGCCGAGCACGCGCTGCACCTGACGGACGACTCCCCCGCCCCCCGGCGCGGACGGGCCCGCGGCGCCGCGTGGCTGTCCACGGCGCTCGCGGCGTTCTGGTGCTGGGTGGTCGCCGAGGAGGCCCTCACCGGGGGCGCGGGCTGGGGACTGGCCTGGCGCGCGGCGGGGCTGCTCCTGTTCACCGCGGCCGCGGTGCGGGCCTGGCGGGCCGTGCGGCGGCTGCGGCGCCCGGTCCCCTGACCGCCCCGACGGCGCCCGGGGTCACCGGACGAGGTCGCCGGGAACCCGTTCCGCGTCGGTCAGCCGGGACCGCCCGCCCGCCAGCGCGCCCACGGCGAACGCGGCCGGCGGGACGAGGGCGAGCACGGTGCTGGTGGCGACGCTGCCCCCGGTGACGAGGGTGAAGTTCGACAGCACCAGCCACAGGCTGACCAGCAACCCCAGCACCGCGAGCACCGGGGCGACCGCCGTCGGGAACCGGCCCCGGGTGGCCAGCCCGGGGTTCCGGGCGAAGAACACCAGCACCGCCACCGACGTCGTCAGCATGAGCAGCACCATGCCGACGGTCGCCACCCCGGCCATGGACCCGAAGACCCCGACCAGCGGGTCCAGGCCCAGCAGGGCGAGCACCGCCAGCACCGCCGCCGCCGTCACCGTCTGCACCAGGGACGCGGTCGAGGGGGACGCGTGCCGGGGGTGGCGGTGGGCCAGCGCCCGCGGCAGGACGCCCTTGCCGGCCAGGCTGAACTGGTACCGGGCCAGGACGTTGTGGAAGGACAGGACGCACGCGAACAGGCTGGAGACGAGCAGCACCTGGACGACGTCGCGCAGGACCGGCCCCAGGTGCTCCTGGGTGGTGTCGAGCAGGAAGTTCCCCTCCCCGTCCAGGGTGCGCTGGGCGACCGCCACGGCGTCGGCGGCACCGGCCCCGGTGATCAGCGCCCAGCAGGAGACGGCGTAGAAACCGCCGATGACGAGGACGGCCAGGTAGGTGGCGCGGGGGATCGTCCGCTCGGGGTCGCGCGCCTCGTCGCGGAACACGGCCGTGGCCTCGAAACCGATGAACCCGGTGAGGGCGAACAGCACCGCGACCCCGATGTGCGGGGTGAGGACGTTCTCCGGCGCGAACGTGGAGGTGACCAGGCCGTCGCGTCCCCCGCCGCCCAGGATCACGGCGTCCAGCACGACGACGACGGCGATCTCCAGGACGAGCGCCACCCCCAGGACCTTCGCGCTGAGCTCGATGTGCCGGTACCCCAGCACGGCGACGACCGCGAGCACCGCGAACGCGTACGCCCACCAGGGCATTTCGGGGCCGCCGAAGGAGACCACCAGGTCGTTCAGCGCCCACCCCGCGTACCCGTACACCCCGACCTGGATCGCGGTGTAGGCGACGAGGGCGGTGAACGCCGTCCCCAGCCCGGCCCGCGACCCCAGACCCGCTGCGACGTAGGAGAAGAACGCGCCCGCGTCGCGGACGTGCGGGGTGAGGGCGACGAAGCCGACGGAGAACACCAGCAGGACCGCCGCCGCCAGCAGGAACCCGACGGGCGCGCCGACGCCGTTGCCGCCGGCGACGGCCAGGGGGACGTTCCCGCCCACCACCGTCAGGGGCGCCGCCGCGGCGATGACCATGAAGACGATCTGGCCGGTGCCCAGGTGGCCGTCCAGGCGGTGGGGGGCCGGTGCGGCGGCGGGGGGCGTGCTCACGGGGTCACCTCGGCGGGGTCGGCGGGGAGACGGAACTCCGGGCGGAGGTCCGTCAGGTAGGGGTTGTCGCGGTGCGCGGCGCGGACGACGGCGGGGTCCACGTCGGCGAACAGGAGGTCCTCGCCGTCGGGGGCCGCGAACGCCAGCACGTCGCCGGAGGGCGCCGAGATGCTGGAGCGCCCCACGTACCGCAGGTCGCCCTCGGCGCCGCTGTGGTTGACGTAGGCCAGGTACACCTGGTTCTCCCAGGCCCGGACGCGGACGAGGTGCTCGGCGACGAACGCGAACGGTTCCATCTGCGCGGTGGGGACGAGCACCAGGTCGGTCCCGGCGAGCGCCGCGGCGCGCACCGTCTCGGGGAACTCCACGTCGTAGCAGACGAGGAAGGCCAGCCGGACCCCGTCGAGGTCGGCGGTGACCACCGGACGGTCACCGGGGACGAACAGGGACCGGTCGAGGTCGCCGAACAGGTGCGTCTTGTCGTAGCGGGCGAGGCGGCGGCCGGTCTCGTCGAGCAGCAGGACGGAGTTCGTCACCCCGTCCGCCCCGCCCGGCGCGGGCAGCGGGAGCCCCACCGCGAGCGCGACCCCGGTGCGGCGGGCCACGTCGGCGACCCGGTCCTCCAGGGGTTCCCGCGCCAGTTCCGCCACGCGGGCGCCGATGTTGTACCCCGTCAGGAACATCTCGGGGGTCACGAGCAACCGGGCGCCCCCGGCGGCGGCGCGGCGCGCCGCGTCCTCCAGCGCCGCGAGGTTCCCGTCCACGTCCCCGGGTTCACCCGGGTGCTGCCATCCAGCGATTCTCACTGCCGCTCCTGTCGTCGCGCCGACCCGCAGCGAACCAGAGGGCTGTTCCGCAGCGTTGCCGGGAGGTTTCGGCAGTGTTGCAGAGGAACCCTCGCCGGCGGCGGCGCCGGTGGCTACGGTGTCGGGGTGGCTGATCGGGCGGAGGACCGGGACGTGGCCGGGCGCACGCGCGCGGCGTTCGAGCGGGTGGTGGCGCTGGTGCCGGGCGACCCGCTGCTGAACCCGCCGGCGACGGACGCGCAGCTCGACGCGGCGGAGCGGCACCTGGGGCGGCGGCTGCCGCCGGACGTGCGGGCGCTGTACGGCCTGCACGACGGGCAGGTGCAGCCCACGGCCGCCGACCCGCGGTGGGCGGCGGGCCTGGTCGGTGGCGCCGCGCTCCTGCCCCTGGACGGGGTGCTGTTCCACTGGGACCAGTGGGCCGGGTTCGAGGCCGACTCCGACCTGGACGAGGGCGCGGGCTCGGAACCGGAGGGCTTCGTCCGCACCAAGTACTCGCTGCGCGGGTGGGTTCCGCTGACGCACGACGGTGGTGGCAACCACGTCGGGGTGGACCTGGACCCGGACGTGCGCGGGACCGCCGGGCAGGTCATGGTGTTCGGCCGCGACGACGAGCACCACCGGGTGCTGGCCCCGTCGCTGCTGTCGTACCTGGAGCAGCTCGCGGACCTGCTGGAGCGGGGGCACGGCGCGCCCGGCGACGACGGGGTGGGCTGGAGCCTGCGGGCCGCGGACGGCGTGGGCCCGCACGCCCTGTTCCGGCCGGGGGGCTGAGCCGGCCGGGGCCCGCGCGCCGCGGCGTCAGCCGCGGGGCACGGCCCCCAGGAGCAGGGTGCGGATCGCCTTCCGCAGGGAGTCCTCCGGTTCCCGGTGCAGGACGGCGAGCTCGGGTTCGGCCGCGTAGGCGGCGAGCACACCGGGCGGCGGGGAGCTGTAGGGCGCCAGGGCACCGGCCAGGACCAGCGCCTGGAAGCAGAACGTCTCGGCGGTGGCGCCGAGCTCGGGGACGTACCGGCGCAGGAGGTCGGCCGCGGCGGTGAGGCGGGCCAGGGCCGTGCGCTTGTGGCGGGCGACGACCTCGGCGGTGACGTTGCGCTCCAGGACGCCGCCCTGCGCGCCGACCAGGTCGCACAGCACCCGCCGGCCCGCCAGGGACCGGGCGAGCACCGCGGCCAGCTGCTCGGCCCGCGGCACCGGCGGCCCGCCGGCGTCGACCCCGGCGGCGAGGTCGGCGGCGAGCTCGGCCAGCCACTCCCGCAGCACGGAGTCCATGAGCTCCAGCAGGACGCCCTCGCGGGAGTCGAAGTAGCGCAGCACGTTCGACTTGGCCAGGCCGACGCGGCGGCTGAGCTCGTTGAGGCTGACGTCGGCGACGGGCATCTCCTCGAGCATGGCGGCCGCGGTGTCGAGGATCGCGCGGCGCCGGATCTCGCGCTGCTCCTCGCTGCGGGCCCGTTGGAACGTCACCCGGGAACCCTAGCAGTTTCAGACCGCCGGTCTCTTGACAGCAGACCACCGGTCTCTTAGCGTCGTCGGCACCACCACCCGACCCCAGGAGGACGACATGAGCACGCACTGGACCGCCCGCGACGTGCCCGACCAGCACGGCCGCGTCGCCGTCGTCACCGGCGCCAACACCGGCCTCGGCTTCGCGACCGCCGAGGTCCTCGCCGCGCGCGGCGCCACCGTCGTCCTCGCCGTGCGCGACGTCGACAAGGGCGCCCGGGCCGCGGCCCGCATGGCCGGGGACGTCACCGTCCAGCAGCTCGACCTGACCTCGCTGGCGTCGGTCCGCGAGGCCGCGGCCGCCCTGCGCGCGGCGCACCCGCACCTGGACCTGCTCGTCAACAACGCCGGGGTGATGTACACCCCGAAGGAGACGACCCGCGACGGCTTCGAGCGGCAGTTCGGCACCAACCACCTGGGCCACTTCGCCCTCACCGGTCTGCTGCTGGACCTGCTGCTGCCCGTGCCCGGCTCGCGCGTGGTGACCGTCAGCAGCGTCGGGCACCGCATCCGCGCGGCCATCCACTTCGACGACCTGCAGTGGGAGCGCTCCTACTCCCGGGTCGGCGCCTACGGGCAGTCCAAGCTGGCCAACCTCCTGTTCACCTACGAGCTGCAGCGCCGCCTCACCGCGCACGGCGAGCGCACCCTCGCCACGGCCGCGCACCCCGGGGTGTCCAACACCGAGCTCGTGCGCCACGCCCCCGCCGCGGTCCGGGCCCCGGTGGACCGCCTCGCCCCGGTCCTCACGCAGCCGGCCGCGATGGGCGCCCTGCCGACGCTGCGGGCCGCGACCGACCCGTCCGTCCTGGGCGGGCAGTACTACGGCCCCGGCGGCCGCGGCGAGGTCCGCGGGTACCCCCGGCTCGTCACCTCCAGCCCGCAGTCCTACGACCTCGCGACGCAGCAGCGGCTGTGGGCCGTCTCCGAGGACCTCACGGGCGTGCGGTTCCCGCTGTGACCCCCGTGGCCGTGGCGGCCCCCGCGCGCCGGAACTCGCTCGGGCTGACCCCGCGGACCCGCTTGAACGCGGTGCTGAAGCCGAACGGGTCGACGTACCCCACGGCGCGGGCGACCTCCGCGACGGTCGCCCCCGGGCGGTCCAGGAGCAGGTCCGCGGCCAGGGTCATGCGCCAGCCGGTGAGGTAGGTCAGCGGCGGTTCGCCGACGAGGTCGCTGAACCGCTTGGCCAGCGTGGCGCGCGACACCCCCGCGCGCCGGGCCAGCGCGGCGACCGTCCACGGCGCCGCGGGCTCGCCGTGCAGCAGCTGCAGCGCGGTGCCCGCCACCGGGTCGTGCTGGGCCGCCCACCAGGCCGGTGCCCGCCCGCCGGGACGGTCGAAGAACTCCCGCAGGGTGGTGACCAGCATCCAGTCCAGCAGGCGGTCCAGGACGATCTGCTGGCCGGGGGCGTCGACGGCGATCTCGTCGGCGAGGTGCCCCAGCACCGGGTCGAGCGCTCCCCCGGCGTCCACCCGCAGCACCACCGGCAGCGCCTCCAGCAGGCGGCGGCTGATCTCCCCGCGCACCGGGTAGGCGCCCACGACGAAGACCGTCGCCCCGTCCCCGCCGTCGGGCTCGTACCAGCCCAGCCGGTGCCGGGTCCCGCCCAGCTCCGGGACCGCGCACTCCACCCCGCACTCCACCGGGACCGCCGCGGTGCCGACCTCGTCGACGAACGCGAAGGTGCCCGGGCCGCGCACGAGCACCGTGTCGTGCACGCCGAGCCGGACGGGCGGCTCGCGCTCGGGCACGATCCAGCCCCCGCCGCGCACCACCGTGCACAGGCTCAGCGGGGCCCCGTCGACGAAGTGCAGCGACCACGGCGGGGTCAGCGTCGTGCTGCCGAACAGCGAGCCGTGCGCCCGCACGCCCCGCAACAGGTCGCTGAACGCATCCACCCCACCACGTTAGACGATCACGAAGGTGGAACGGCGTCTGACTCATGGTTCCGTCCAGGCGGACCGGGTGGGATGGACCCGTGACCACACACCCACCGACCCCGGGGACGGCCCTGTGGGTGCTCGCCCACCCCGTCGCCTCCTCCCTCAACGGCCGCCTCTTCCGCGAGGGCGTCCGGGCCCTGTCCGCCCACCGCGAGGTGGCGACCTCCGACCTGCACGCCCAGGGCTTCGACCCCGTCCTGCGCCCGCGCGACCTCGGCCTGGAGGAGGACCCCGCCGACGGCGCCCGCCCCGGCAACCTCGCCGAACTCCTCGGCGAGGCGCACGCGCAGGGCCGCACACCGCCCGACGTGGCCCGGGAACAGGAGAAGCTCGCCCGCGCCGAACTGCTCGTCCTGCAGTTCCCGCTGTGGTGGTACGGGCCGCCGGCCATCCTCAAGGGCTGGGTCGACCGCGTCCTCACCGCCGGTTTCGCCTTCGGCGACCTCGACCCCGACCTCGGCGTGCCGCGCCGGTACGGCGACGGCGGCCTCGTCGGGCGCCGGGCCCTGGTGGTGGTGACCGCGGGCGAGGACGAGCGCTCCATCGGCCCGCGCGGCATCAGCGGGGACCTGGAGTCCCTGCTGTTCCCCCTCACCCACGGGGTGCTCTGGTACGTCGGGATCGAGACCCTCGACCTGCACGTCGTCCACGACGCCGACACCCTGGGGGCCGAGGGCGTCGACCGCGAGGTCGACCGGCTGACCGGCAGGCTGCGCACCCTCGACACCGAGGCGGTCCGCCCGTACCGCCGCCTGCGCGACGGCGACTACCGCGGGACCCGCGCGCTGCGCCCGGACCTGCTGCCCGGGCGCACCGACCTCGGCATCCACCGGCTCGACCCGGCCCGACCCCCGGCCCGACCCCCGGCCGGGGGGCCGGTCAGTTCAGGTCCGCGGCAGCGGGCCTGAGCCAGAGGTTCCCCACGTCGATGCGGTCCGCGCGCTGCAGGTCGTCCTCGAAGTCGACCTCGACGACGTCGAACGTCGACACGTCGACCGGGGCGACGCGCAGCCCGCAGCGGGCGATGGCCGTCTCCAGGCCCCGCTCGAAGTAGTCGCCGTCCGCGCAGGCGCGCAGCTCCTCGATCAGCACCGCCTTGTCGGCGGCGCTGACGTAGTTGATGCCGACCGCCTCCCCCAGGCCACCGGAGACCGTCTTGGACAGCTCGTCGATGAAACCCCCGGCGTCGACGGTGTACTTGACCTCCTCCTCACCGACGGCGGCGGTGTTCACGCACACGAAGCTCTCGTCGCGCTCCAGCCACGGCTGCACCTGCTGCAGGACCCGCGGGTCGAAGACGACGTCGCCGTTCATCCACAGCACGCCGCCGGGGTGGGAGGTCTCCAGCGCCCGCAGCAGGCTCTTGGAGGTGTTGGTGGAGTCGAAGAGCTCGTTGTAGACGAAGCGCAGGTCCGGGTGGGCCTCCATGAGCAGGTTGGCCTTGAAGCCGACGACGACGGCGACGCGCACCTGCTCCCCCAGCGCCGAGCGCAGGTTGTCCAGCTGCTGGCGCATGATGGTGCGCCCGTCGCGCAGCACGGTCTGCGACTTCGGCAGCGGGCGTCCCAGCCGGGTGCCCAGGCCGGCGGCGAGGATGACGGCCTGGACGCCCTCGCCCCGGGCGCCGGGGCGGGGACCGCTGGAGCCGCTCACGCGCCCACCCCCGCCGTGCCGGTCAGGACGGCCGGGTCGAGGTGGGACCGCAGGACCAGGTCGAGGACGCGGTCGGCGGCGTGCCCGTCCTCGGCGTGGCAGAACCGGGCCCTGAACGCGTCGTACCGCTGCGCGGACCGCGCCCGCAGCGCGTCCAGGTCGGCGAGGGCGTCCAGGACCTCCTCGCAGGTCTCCAGCACCGGCCCGGGGGCGATCTCGGGCAGGTCGAAGTAGAAGCCGCGCACCACGTCGCGGTAGTGGGCGAGGTCGTAGGCGAAGGAGACGATCGGCTTGCCGGTGAGGGCGAAGTCGAACATCGCGGAGGAGTAGTCGCTGACCAGCACGTCGGCGGCCAGGTACAGGTCGTTGATGTCGGGGTGCTCGGAGACGTCGACGACCCCCGCCACGTCACGCCCGCGCAGCGCGTCGGGCACCAGGTGGTGCAGGCGCAGCAGCAGCACGTGGTCCCGCCCCAGGCGCTGGGCGAAGCGGTCGGGGTCCAGGGGCAGGCGGGCGTCGGGGTCACCGCCGGTGTCGCGGTCGTCGTCGCGCCAGGTGGGCGCGTACAGGACGACGGTGCGCCCGGCCTCGACGCCCAGCTGCGCGCGCACCTGCTCGCGGCGCCGGGCGGCGCCCGGCGCCAGCAGGGCGTCGTTGCGGGGGTAGCCGGTGACCGGGACCGCACCGGGGAAGCGGAACGCGGCGCGCAGGGGGACCGCGCCGGCCTCGCTCGGCCCCAGCAGGACGTCCCAGCGGGTGACGTCGTCGTCGAGGCGGGCCAGCACCTCCTCGTTGCCCGCGGCCTGGTTCAGCGCGTCGCGGTGGATGCGCTTGAGCGGGGTCCCGTGCCAGGTCTGGACGTAGGTCGTGGCCGGGCCCTTGGTGAAGCGCGGCAGGTGGTTGTCGGCGACGACGACGTCGGCGGACTCCAGCGCGGCCACGGCCTCAGCGGTGCCGACGGGCACGGTGGCGGTGCCGGCGGGGAAGGAGGCGGCGTGGCGGGGGTGAGCCAGCCACACGTGCTCCACGTCCCGCAGGTCCTCGCGGTGCAGGGCCCGCTGGTGCAGGGCGCGGGGGTTGTCGGAGCAACGGCCCCCGAAGCTGTAGTAGACGATCTTCACGTTCTTCTCTCGGTCGACGGTGCTGGTTGGACGCCCCGGTGATGACCCGGCCGAGTGCAGTGTGCAGCGTCGGGGGCCCCGCCGACGATTCCTCCCACCACTCGGCCGATCGCCCCACCGCCGGGCCACGCCGTGCCGGAAGCGGGTGCGGGGCCCCGCCGGGTCCTCCTCCAGGAGGAGGACCGGCGGCCCGGGACCTCGTCCGCGCGCAGGTGATGGCGCGGCGCGCGCGTCCCTAGCGTCGACGGCGACGGGCCACGAGGCCGCCACCGGACACGAGGAGGACGCATGATCACCGCGGAGGGCCTGACGAAGCGCTACGGGTCGACGACGGCCGTGGACGGGTTGTCGTTCACCGCCCGGCCCGGGAAGGTGACGGGGTTCCTGGGCCCGAACGGCGCGGGGAAGTCCACGACGATGCGCCTGGTCCTGGGGCTGGAACGCCCCACGGCCGGGACGGTCACCGTCGACGGCCACCGGTACGCCGACCTGCCCGCCCCCCTGCACGCCGTCGGCGCGATGCTCGACGCCCGGTCGGTCCACCCCGGCCGCACCGCCTTCCGCCACCTGCTGGCCCTGGCCCGCACCCACGGCATCCCGCGCTCGCGGGTCGAGGAGGTCATCGGGCTGACCGGGCTGGAGGAGGTCGCCGGCCGCCGGGTCAAGGGCTTCTCCCTCGGCATGGGCCAGCGGCTGGGGATCGCGGGTGCGCTGCTGGGCGACCCCGGGACGCTGCTGCTGGACGAACCGGTGAACGGCCTGGACCCCGACGGGGTGCTGTGGGTGCGGGGGCTGGTGCGGGACCTGGCCGCGCAGGGCCGCACGGTGCTGCTGTCCTCGCACCTCATGCACGAGCTCGCGCTGTGCGCCGACCGCGTCCTGGTCGTCGGCCGCGGCCGGCTGCTGGCCGACGACCCGGTCGAGGAGATCGTGCGGCGGTCCGCGAGCGCCGGCCGGGTGCGGGTGCGCACGACGGGCCCGGACGTCCTGGCGGGAGCGCTGCGGCGCCTGGGGGCGGAGGTCGACGCGCAACCGGACGGCGCGCTGCTGGTGCGCGGGGCGACGGTGGAGGACGTGGGGTCGGCCGCGGGCCGGGAAGGGGTGACGGTGCTGGAACTGGCGGCCCAGGGGGGTTCGCTGGAGGAGGCGTACCTGGAGCTCACGGCCGGGTCCGTGGAGTTCCGGGCGGGGGGTGCGCGGTGACACCGACGTCGAGGCCGACGTTCGGGCGGGTCGTGGCGGCGGAGTGGACGAAGCTGCTGGGCCTGCGGTCCACGGTCGCGGTCGCGGTCGCGACGGTGGTGGTGACGGGGCTCCTGACGCACCTGTTCGCGAGCTCCTCGTCGGGGGACCCGGGTTTCGTGCCGACGCGGCACCTGACGGACGCGCTGCCGCTGAGCTTCGTCGGGCCGATGGTGCTGGGGGTCCTGGTGGGGACCGGGGAGTTCAGCACGGGCACGTTCCGCTCGACGTTCGCGGCGGTGCCGCGGCGGTGGCCGGTGCTGGCCGCGCAGGCCGTCGTGACGGCGGGTCTGGTGCTGGTGGTGGCGGTGGCGACCGTCGGTGCGGCGGTGCTGGGCATCCTGCCCGCGGCGGCGTCGCGGGACCTGACGCCCGACCTCGCGGCGGCCGGGACCGGGCAGGTGCTGGTGGGGGCGATCGCGTACCTGGTGGGGACGGCGCTGCTGGGCCTGGCGGTGGGGGCGCTGCTGCGGCGGCCGGTGCCGGCGCTGGTGACGGCGTTCGGGGTGCTGCTGGTCCTGCCGGTGCTGCTGGGGATGGCGGTGGAGTTCGCGACCGGCCCGCCGGTGGGGCTGGCCCCGGGGGACGTGCGGACCTCGACGGCCGTGGTGAACACGGTGTCGACGTTCACGCCGGTGGAGGCGGGTGCGGCGCTGCTGGTCCCGGGGGGCGGCGCGCTGGACGGCGCCCCTCGCGTGGGGTGGGCGGGGTCGGCGCTGGTCCTGGCGGGCTGGGTGGCGGTGCCGCTGGCCGTGGCCGCGCACCGGTTGCGCCGCCGGGACCTGGCGTCGTGAGCTCCCCGGGGGCGGGCGCGCGGGTGGTGACGCTGCCGCGGGTGGTGTCGGCGGAGTGGACGAAGCTCGCGGGGCTGCCGTGGCCGGGGTGGCTGGTGGCCGGGACGGTCGCGTCGGCGGTCGCGCTGACGGCCGTGTCGGCGCTGCTGGCCGGGCCGGGGGGTGCGGGGGTCGCCGTGGTGGGGGCGGGGACCGTGCCCGCCCAGCTGGGGGTCCTGGTCCTGGGGGTCGTGGTGGGGGCCGGGGAGTTCAGCACGGGGACGTCCCTGACGACGTTCGCGGCGGTGCCGCGGCGGTGGCCGGTGCTGGTGGCGCAGACCGTCGTGACGGCGGCCGTGGCGCTGGTGACGGCGGTCGTCGCGCTGGCGGCGTCGGTGCCGGTGGCGGCCGGGGCGGGCTGGGACGCCGCCGACCCGGGGGCGGTGCGGGCCGCGGCCGGGTACGTGCTGCTCCTGACGGGGGTGGCGGTGCTGGGGCTGGGCCTGGGGTCGCTGCTGCGGCGGCCGGCGGCGGCGCTGACGACGGGGGTGGTGCTGCTCGTGCTGGTCGACGGGTTCCTGGCGGCGAACCCGGGGCGGGTCGCGGACACGGCCCGGGCGCTGCTGCCGGGCAGCGGGGGGCGGCTGGTCGCCGACGACGCGGAGCTCGCGGCGCTGGCCGCCGGGCCGGGTCCGGACCTGGGGGCGGGCACCGGCGCGCTGGTCCTGGTCGGGTGGTGCGCGGGGGTGCTCCTGCTCGCCGGGCACCGGTTGCGCAGCCGTGACGTCACCTGAGCGGTGGGACAGTGGGGCGGTG
This sequence comes from Kineococcus rugosus, assembly GCF_050871975.1. Classification (NCBI taxonomy): domain Bacteria; kingdom Bacillati; phylum Actinomycetota; class Actinomycetes; order Kineosporiales; family Kineosporiaceae; genus Kineococcus; species Kineococcus rugosus. The sequence goes on from NZ_JBJLSJ010000043.1 coordinate 28,338, forward strand.
AGCTCGTGGCGCCCCGGGACCGTCGCACCGGCCGGTGACCGGCCGGGCCTGACCGCCGAGCAGGTGCAGCGGGGGACCGCCCTGGACCGGTTCCTGGCCGACCACCCGTGGGTGCAGCCCGCGGCGCCGCTGCCGGTGGTGCTGCTGCTGGCCGCTCCGACCGCGCTCGTGGTCTCCGAGACCGTCGCGGGGGCCACGGCCCTGGGCCTGTTCGCGCCCGGTGGGCGCCTGCAGGACCTCGTCCCGGCGGTCTGGCTCGCCGGTGCGGGGCTGGGGGCGCTCGTCCTGGTCGTGCGGCGGTGGCGTCCGCTGGCGGTGACGGCGGTGCTGACGGTGCTGGCGGTCCTGTCGCTGCGGGTGGCGGGGGTCCTGGGGGTGCTGGGGGTCTGCCTGGCGTGGGCGCTGCGGGCGGTCGCGGCCCGGTACGGCGCCCGCACCGCGTGGCTGACCGGCGCGGCGGTCCTGGTCGTGGTGACGGTCGCGCTGTGGCGCTGGCAGGTCATCGGGCTCAGCGAGGTCCTGCTGTGGAGCGGGGGCGTCGGGGAGAGCGCGGGGGACGGTCCCCCGGTGCAGCAGCTGACCGAGCCGGAGTTCTCCGAGGGCCGCCGGTCGTGGACGGTGATGCTGACGCTGACGCTGCTGGTGCTGGGCGCGGTGACCGGCGCCGGGGTGCGCGAACGCCGGCTGCACGCCCACGACGTCGCCGAGCGGTACGCGGCGGTGGCCCGCGAGCGCGACGCGAGCGCGGCCCTGGCCCGGGCGGACGAGCGGGCCCGGATCGCGCGGGAGGTGCACGACGTCGTCGCGCACAGCGTGTCGGTGATGGTGGCGCTGTCGGACGGGGCGGCCTCGGCGCTGGACCGCGCCCCGGACGCCTCCCGGCAGGCCCTGGCGGAGCTGTCCAGGACGGGCCGCGAGGCGCTGCAGGACATGCGCGGCGTGCTGGGGACGCTGGGCGCGCAGGACGCGGGGGGCCCGGCGGCGCCGACGGAGACGGACCTGCGGGTGGTCGTGGACCGCTTCCGGGCCGCCGGCCTGCCGCTGACGACGAGCGGCCTGGACACGCCGCTGCCGGCGGACACCGCGCTGCGGCTGGCCGTGGTGCGGATCGTGTCCGAGGGGCTGACGAACGTGCTGCGGCACGCGCCGGGGACCCCGGCGGCGGGGGTCGCGCTGCGCCGCACCGGGACGGTCGTGGAGGTGGAGGTCGTGGACGCCGGCGGCACCCGCGCGGGCAGCGGCGGCGGCGCGCAGCGCGGCCTGGTGGGGATGCGCGAGCGGGCCGGGCTGCTCGGCGGCCACGTCGAGGCCGGGCCCGGGGACGGGGGCGGCTGGCGGGTGCGGGTGGTGCTGCCGGCCGACGCGGCGGACGAGGGGACGGACGAGCGGACGGACGAGGGGACGGACGAGCGGACGGACGAGGGGACGGACGAGGGGGATCGCGCGTGACGACCGTGCTGCTCGTGGACGACCAGGCGCTGATGCGCATGGGTTTCCGGCTGGTCATCGAGTCCGAGCCCGACCTGCGGGTCGTCGGCGAGGCCGCCGACGGGGCCGTCGCGCTGGAGCAGGTCCGCGCGCTGGCCCCGGACGTCGTGCTGATGGACGTCCGGATGCCCGGGGTGGACGGCATCGAGGCCACCGGGCGCATCGTCGCCGAGCACCCCGCCTCGAAGGTGCTGGTCCTGACCACCTTCGACGTCGACGAGTACGCCTTCGCCGCGCTGCGGGCCGGGGCCAGCGGGTTCCTCGTCAAGAGCGCCGAGCCCGGCGAGCTCGTCGGGGCGATCCGCACGGTCGCCGCGGGCAGCTCCGTCGTGGCGCCCCGGGTGGTGCGCCGCATGCTCGACCTGTTCGCCCCGCACCTGCCGACCGCCGCCGACGGCCCGCGCGGGGACGGCCTGGACCCGCGGCTGCGGTCCCTGACCCCCCGCGAGCTGGACGTCCTGCGCTGCATCGCCGACGGGCTGTCGAACGCCGAGACCGCCGAGCGCCTCGTGCTGTCCGCGACGACCGTGAAGACGCACGTCGGGAACGTCCTGGCCAAGCTGGGGCTGCGCGACCGCGTCCAGGCCGTCATCGCCGCGTACGAGTTCGGGCTCGTGGAGCGCGGCGGGCCGCGGTGAGGGGCCGTGTCCCTCCCGGCGCCGGGCCGGTGCAGGGTCCACGCTGAGGTCATGTCGGACGACCTGCTCGCCAACCCGTCCAACTTCCCCGAGCTGATGCTGCTGCCGCACCTGGACGACGAGTGGACCGAGGTGCGGCTCGGGCGGCGCAGCGACGGCGCCTGGGAGGTCTACGTGACGATCCGCGTGGACGAGGGGTACCGCAACGAGGCGGCCGCGCAGGCCGTGGCCGACCACTACCGGGAGAACCTCGAGGCGTACGTGGAGCAGCGCCGCCGGCGGCGCCGGGGCTGACGCCCCGCGTCCCCTCACTCCCTGCGCGAGTCCGGCGAGAGCTCCTGGTGGGGCACCCCGCCGACGGCGGAGAAGGTGCGCTCGCGGCCGCTGGCCCACTCCGCGACGAGCAGGGTCGCGTCGTCCTGCAGGACGCCGCCCTGGCGGGCCAGGACGTCGTGCGCGATGCGCCGCAGGGTCTCCGGGGCCGGCAGGCCGGTGGCGGCCGCCTTGTGCAGCAGCTCCTCCAGGCGTTCCTGGCCGAGGAACCTGCCCTCGCCGTCGCGGGCCTCCACGACGCCGTCGGTGTACAGGACGACGCGGTCGCCCGGCTGCAGCCACTCCTCGGCCAGCTCGACGTCCTCGGAGTCCCCCGAGCCCAGCCCGAACAGGACGCGGTGCCCCTGGTCCAGCTCCTTGACCACCCGCCCCCCGCGCAGGAGCAGCGGGGCCGGGTGCCCGGCGTTCAGGTAGCGCAGCCGCCCCGTCGACAGGTCCAGCTCGGCGAGCACGCCGGTGGCGAACCGCTCACCGCGGCCGTGCTCGGCCATCAGCCGGTCGATCAGCGGGACGCTCTCGACCAGGCCGCGGCCGTTGCGGCGGGTGTTGCGGTAGGCCGCCAGGGCCAGCGCGGCGAGGATCGTGCCGTCGAGGTCGTGCCCGGTCGCGTCGAAGACCGCGAAGTGGGCGGTGTCGTCGCCGATGCCGTAGTCGAAGGCGTCCGCGGCCACGTCGTAGGCGGGCAGCAGCAGGCAGGAGACGACCAGCCCCTCGCAGGCGAAGGACAGCGGCGGCAGGACCTGGTGCAGCAGTTCGGAGGCCACCGTCCGCGGCCGCAGCCGGCGGAAGTGGTCCAGGCCGTCGCCGTAGGGGCTCTTGGCCGCGATCAGGTGCCCGGCCAGGTGGCTGAGCATCCGGCAGCGGTCCAGGAACAGCTCGTCGTCGAGGTCGGGTTCGGCGGGCAGGCCGACCTCCAGGACGCCGAGCCGGTCGACGCCGTCCACGACGGGGAGCCAGACGCCGGGGGTCCCCGACGTCGACGGGAGGGGTTCCATGGTGCGGAAGCAGCGCCCGGCCAGGGTGGTCTCGACGGCCAGCGGCCGCCGCGGGGGGACGCCCGTGACCGGTGAGGGCAGCAGCAGGCGCTGCTCGTGGTCGGTGAGGTGGAGCACCGCCGTCCAGCCCAGCGCCCGGGCCGCCTCGTGGATCGCGTCGGGCACCTGCCCGGGGGTGGCCAGGTGGGCGTGGTCCATCAGCGTGCGCACCATCGCCAGCGTCAGCTCGGCGTCACTGCTACTCACACCCAGTCACGGTAATCGGGGTGGGCGCGCACGTCCCGTCAGTGCGCCGGCGTCCCCAGCCACGCCGGCGCCGGGGCCAGGCCGATCCGGTACCGCGCGGCCTCCTCGCTCGGGCTGTGCGGCCCGAGCGCGAGCCGGGAGCAGCGCAGCAGCCAGCGGGCGCGCCCCAGGCGCACCCGCGCCGGGACCGACCGGTCCCCCCGCCCCGGCAACCCGGCGAACCGCGCCACCGACGGCGACAGCACCAGGGCGCCCGCCGCGGCGAGCTCGGCGTAGAACCACCGCTCGGCCGCGCCCAGCCCCTGCGGCGCGGCGATGAACCCCAGCAGCTCGGCGGGCACCGGCGCCAGGTCCGGCTCCAGCGCCCGCAGCGCCTCGTCGAGCTCGCGGCGGCTGGCGGGCAGGTCGGTCGCCCCCAGGGCCGTCGCGCTGCGGGCCCAGTCGGCCACGTACGCGTCGGCCCAGCCGCGGCCGAAGCGGCCGGCGAGGTCGTGCCCGACGGCGTCCTGGGCGGCGACGAACGCGTCGGTGAAGGCCAGGTGGACCCACCGCAGCAGCTGCGGGTCCGACGCCGAGTAGGCGCGGCCCGCACCCGTCGACCCGCGCACCCGCCCGTGCAGGCCGCGCACCCGGGCCGCCTCCCGGTCGGCCAGCTCCGCCGACCCGAAGGTGCTCACGACCAGCCAGCGGGCCGTGCCCGCCAGCCGCCCCCACGGGTCGGTGCGGTAGGTCGAGTGCCGCTGCACCCCGGCCAGCGCCAGCGGGTGCGCGCCCTGCCCGAGCAGCGCGGCGATCCCGCCGACGAGGGTGGACAGGTCCCCGTGCACCCGCCACACCACGCCGTCCGGCTCGAACCACCCCGGTCCCCGCCCGACCACCGCGATGTCGCGGACCCAGTCCGGCGCCCCCGTCGGGTCGCCGGAGACCCGGGACCGGAAGGTGCGGCGGACGCGCTCGCCCAGGTCGCTCGGACGCATCGGGCGGAGCAGGACCGGCACGTCCCGAGCCTCACCCGCCCGCGGGGTTCGCGCACCTCGTGCGCGAGCGGGCCGGGGAACCCGTCAGCCGCTCACCCAGGGTTCCCGGAGCGCCGGTCCCCGGTGGTCGGGGCGGGGGCGCGGCGGCCCCGGGCGCGGTGCGCGGCGCCGAGGGCGACGTCCACGGCGAGGAAGGCCAGCAGCGAGACCCCCAGCAGCGGCAGCGCCCACCCGACCGCGACGGTGACGACCACGACGGCGGCCAGGACGGGGGCGGGCAGGTGGCGCCAGGCCCCGCGGTGGGCGGGCGGCCCGGCCGACAGGCGCCGGGCCGGGTCGGGGCGCCGCAGCCACCACAGGCGGTAGCCCCACAGGACCACCGCGGTCAGCCCCAGCCCGAGGGCGACCAGGACGAGCTGGTTGCCCAGGCCGAACGAGCCCGAGTGCAGGTCGACGCCCCAGCGGGCCAGCTTCGCCGGGAACGGGTGGTCGGCGAACCGGACGACGTCGAGGACCTGCCCGTCGAGGACCTGCCCGGTGGCGGTGGTGGTCAGGGCGATGGCGGCGGAGTCGACCCGGGTGCGCAGGCCGCGGTCGACCTCGTCGACCTTCCACGCCGCGCCCGCCGCGGCGGGGGCCCTCACCTCGATCTTCGCGGCGGTCAGCCCCGCGGCGCGGGCGGTGGCCAGGACCTCCTCGAACGCGGCGGGGGTCACGGCCGGGTCCGCCGCGGCCTCGTGCCCCTCGTGACCCGCGTGACCCGCGTGGCCCTCGTGACCGCCAGCGACGGTGCCGCCGGCCGTCCCGGGCAGGGTGGTGTTCACCGCCGGGGTCTGCCAGGACAGCGCGCCGCGCAGGTCGGTGACCCGGGCCCCGGCGTACGTGGACCAGGTCAGCCCGGTCGCGGACAGCGCCAGCAGGCCCACCGCGATCCAGGTGCCGACCACGGCGTGCAGGGTGCGGGTCCGGTCGCGGCCGCCCCTGCCCCCGGCGGCGCGGCGGGCGCCGTCCGGGGCTGCGCGCCGGCTCCACCGCCGGGCGGCCCACAGCCCCAGCCCGGACAGGGTCAACACCCACAGCCAGGAGGCGGCCAGCTCGCTGTACAGGCGGCCCGGTGCGCCGAGGTGCAGGTCGCGGTGCAGCTGGTCCACCCACGTCCGCAGCGGCAGGGCCCCGCTGGTGCCGTAGACGGTGAGCTGCCCGCGGACCTCACCGGTGCCGGGGTCGACGAAGACGGCGGCGCGCTCGGACTCCCCCAGCGCGGCGTCGGCGAACAGGACGCGGGTGGTGTCCGAGGGCGTGGGAGCGGGCCGGACCGCGACGGGGGCGGCCCCGCCCCGGGCGTCGACGGCGGCCCGGACCTGCTCGGCCAGCGGGAGCTGGGTCGCGGAGGGGGTGACGTGCAGCTGGTGGCGGTGGAGCGCCTCCTCGATCTGCGGGGTGGCGGCGTAGAGGGTGCCGCTGACGGCGGCGACGAGGAGGAACGGGGCGACGAGCACCCCGGCGTAGAAGTGCAGGCGCAGCACCAGCGGCCGCAGCCGCGCCCACGTCGAGGGCGGGGGCGGCGGGGGTGGGGAGGTCGTCGGGGCAGGGGTGAGCAGGTCGTCGGCAGGCACGGCGGGTCCTCACGGGAGGTGCCCGCGGGCAGCGCGGGGTCGGCCTCCCCCCGACCGGGCGCGGCGTCGCCGGGCGCGGGGGTGGGGAGGGGACGACGGCACGCCGCCCGGTGGGCGGGGTGGTCGAGGCGGTCGGCGGTGACGTCGCACGCCGGCACCACGACGTCCGCGCCCCGGCGCAGCAGGACCGGGGACGAGCGGTGGGGCTCAGGCGTGGACGGGACCCACCGGCGGGCCGCGCCGCGACAGGGCGCGGACGAGGACGACCTCGTGCAGCGGACGGTGCTCGAACGCGGTGCGGTCCGCGCGGGGCAGGCGCACCGCGACCGCCCCGGCGGGGGCGCACAGGGCGACGACCAGCGGCGACAGCCACGCCCACAACCGCCACAGCGCCCGTTCACCGCCGGCCAGGACCAGCGCGGTGACGACGGTGGCGGCGACGTGGGCGGCGAGCATGGGCGTCAGGACCCACGGCCCGAGGTCCAGCCCGGCGCCGGCGTGCATCGAGGCCATCGAGGTCGTGGACGACATCGAGGACATCGAGGACATCGAGGACATCGCGGTCATCGCGGACGACGGGCCGGCGGCCGGGGAGTGCGCGTGGGCCAGCTGCCCCATCGGCACCGCGTTGAGCGTCTCGACGTCCAGCGGCCCGGTGCGGGCGGAGTCCACGGCCATGAACACCCGGTGCAGCAGCAGCTGCCCCCCGGCCAGCAGGGCGAGCACCGCGCCGGTGCTCAGCCGCCGGCGGGTCGCCAGGTGCACCGCGAGCGCGACGACGACCACGACGGCCGCCGCGGCCGGCCCGGAGGGCACGTGCCCCCCGCCGACGACGTGGGCGAGAGCGGCCAGCAGGACGACGACGACCGTCACCACCGCGCTGCGCAGCACGCGCAGGACGCCGGTGGTCGGTCGGTTCACGGGGTGAGCCTAGAGGGACCGCCGTCGTCTACGACAGCGCGTCGGACCTCACCCCGTCGCGTCGAGCCGTTCCAGCCAGCGGTTCAGCAGCGCCACCTCGGCCGCCTCCAGGGCGGGGGTCCCGTCGAGCTGGAGCCGGGCGTGCAGCTGCCGGGCCGCGTCGCGCACCGAGCGGGCGCGCGCCGTGGCGCCGGTCTCGTCGAGGACGGCGGCGAACACGGCCTCCCGGGTGCGGCGGGACAGGTCGGGGTCGTCGAAGAGGGCGGGCCGGGTGACGAGGCCGAGGGCCAGGCCGACGTTGGCCGGCAGGATCAGCTGCGCCGCGCGCCGGGGCGTCGTGGTGAGCGCCCCGACGGCCGCGCACCGGGTCAGGGCCGCTTCGAGCAGGGCGAGGATCCGCTCGTGCCCGGTCGAGGAGGACCCCGGGCGCGGGGAGAAGACCAGGCGGTAGAGCGCGGGGTTCTCCAGCGCGAAGGCGGTGTGGTCGTCCCAGCCGGCGCGCAGGTCCGCGACGGGGTCGCCGGTGGTCTCCAGGGCGCTCTTGCGCTGCGCGTACCGCTCCAGGGCGGCGTCGGCGAGGGCGTCGAGCAGTCCCTGCTTGTCGCCGAAGAGCCGGTACAGGACCGGCTGGGTGACCCCGGCCTCCTGGCACACCGCGCGGGTGGCGACGTCCCCGTCGGCGGAGCGGGCGAGCTGCCGCTCGGCCGCGGCCATCAGGGCGGCGCGCAGGTCGGCGTCGCCGGCGAGGCCGGCGGCGCTGCGCCGGCGCTGCCGGGCGGGTCCCGGTCCGGGCGGGGGGTCGGTGTCGTCGGGCTGGCCGGTCATCGTCACAGAGCAATGCTACGGCAAAGCGGTAGCAACGATCCGAAACCGTGCTACGGTCGTCGTACCAGTGCAACGAGCAACGCGTACCACCACTATCGGAAGGATGACCCCGTGACCGACTCCCCCACCCGCGTCGCCGTCGTGACCGGCGCCTCGCGCGGCATCGGCCGCACCACCGCCCTCACCCTGGCCGCCGCCGGGCAGGCCGTCGTCGTCGGCTACGCCGGCTCCCCCGACGCCGCCGCCGACGTCGTGCGGCGGATCACCGACGACGGCGGCCGGGCGGTCGCCGCCCGGGCCGACGTCGCCGACGAGCAGCAGGTCGCCGCGCTCTTCGAGACCGCCGCCGGCACCTTCGGCGGCGTCGACGTCGTCGTCCACTCCGCCGGCCGGCTGGCGCTGTCCACCCTCGCCGACCTCGACCTCGACGACCTCGACGCCCTGCACCGCACCAACGTCCGCGGCAGCTTCGTCGTGGCCCGCGAGGCCGCCCGGCGGGTGCGCCCCGGCGGCGCGGTCGTGCTGATGTCCACCTCCGTGATCGGGCTGCACCTGCCCACCTACGGCGCCTACGCCGCCAGCAAGGCGGCCGTCGAGGCCCTGGTCCCGGTGCTGGCCCAGGAGCTGCGCGGCCGGGACGTCACCGTCAACGCCGTCGCCCCCGGCCCCACCGCCACCGAGCTGTTCCTCGACGGCAAGGACGAGGCGACGATCGCGCGGATGGCCGCCCAGCCCCCGCTGGAACGGCTCGGCACCCCGGCCGACATCGCCGAGGTCGTCTCCTTCCTCGCCGGCCCCGGCGGCCGGTGGGTCAACGGCCAGGTGCTGCGCGCCAACGGCGGCATCGTCTGACGACCCGCCGGGACCCCGACCCCGGGATCGATGGAGGAGCCGCCCGACGCCGTGGTCGACGCCTGCGGGGGGAACCTCGGCGGGACCGTCCTGACCGCGGAACGGCTCGGCCGCAGCTGAAGACGCCGCGGGGAACCCCCACCCGGGGTTCCCGGGACCGGGGGGTGACCGCGATGCGCAGGACCGGCACCACCCGCCCCCGGTGGGTGCGCGTGGCCGACCAGCCGAGGGTCACGGCCGAACCCGGCACGACCACCGTTCCGGCCCGTGCACGCTGCTCGCGCGGATCACCGCGCCCGGCACCGACCCCGACGCCTGACCGGGGGCCGAACGGCCCGCTCCCGCGGCCCGGTGCTCAGGGCACGAAGGAGGCCAGCTGCTCGTCGAGCCAGGGGTAGAACTCCTCGGCCGGCGTGCTCAGCCGCGACTTCAGGTACCGCGTCGTGTCGTCGGCCAGGACCTCGAGGGAGCCGTCGGCGACGGCGTCGTAG
>NZ_JBJLSJ010000044.1:0-36695 GCF_050871975.1 Kineococcus rugosus
CCCCCCCCCCCCCCCCCCCCCCCCCCCCCCCCCCCCCCCCCCCCCCCCCCCCCCCCCCCCCCCCCCCCCGCCCCCCCGCCCCCCCCCCCCCCCCCCCCCCCCCCCCACTCCCGGCAGACCCTGCTGTGCACGTACCTGTCAGCGGTGCTGCTCGCGGGTCTGCTGCTCAACGCGGTCGCCGGCTGGTCGTGGGCGGACCCGGTCGCCGGGCTGGGGATCGCCGTCATCGCCGTGAAGGAGGGGTGGTCGGCCTGGCGGGGCGAGGGGTGCTGCGCACCCCCCGCGCGGCCGGACCGCGAGGCACCCGCGCCCGCCGCCTGCGGGTGCGGGGACGCCTGCTGCCGCTGACCGCACCGCCGCCGGCGGCCCGCGTCAGCGCGTGACGGGGGTGATCGTCGGGCAGCCGGCGCCCTGGGGGTCGGAGTACTGCTCGGCGTCGGCGAACACGCCGTCGGAGACGCTGGGGGTCCCGCCGACGACCAGGACCAGGCAGGGCCGCAGGCGCTGGAGCTCGGCGCGGGTCGACGCGGGCAGCCGGTCGCGCTCGGTCAGCAGGACCGGGCCCAGGTCCAGCGCGGACGGCCCGACGGCCAGCGCGTCGGGCAGCGCGGTGCCGGAGGCCAGGAACACGACGGCCGCGGTGCCCGGGCGCCACATCGTGAAGGAGACCTCGGCGGCGGTCTCGTAGCGGTCGCGACCGGACATCCGGAAGTTCCCCATGGCGCTCAGGGCGGACTTGGTGTCGATCCCGGAGGTGGTCGACGACCCGGCCGCGGTGACGTCCTCGCGCAGGGCGCGCATCGTCTCGGCGACCTGCACCCGGTCGACGGACGGCTCCGGCGCGGTGCCGGAGGCGGAGGCCGAACCGGCCCCGACGAGGGCGGCGCCGGCGAGCCCGGCGGCGGCCAGGGCGGCGGAGGTCTTGGAACGCATGGGGTCTCCGAACGACGAGGGCGGAGCGGCTCGGTCACCGTCCGTGCGTCGAGGTTCGCGGAGCAGGGTCGTGACAGGCCACTGCCGGGTTCCGCACAGCACCCGAACGGGCCGCCGGATCACCTGTCCTCGCCAACCCCGCCAGCGGAACGTCACGGCCCCCTACCGCGCGTCACGCGTCGCCACGAGATCAGGCCCCGTTCACGCGCCGGTGGGGTTCCGGCCACCCCCGCGCGGCCGCCCCTGCCACAGTGGTCCGGTGAGCCACGGCAGAGGGACGCGTGAACTCGTCGTCCTGGGGACCGCCGGGCAGGCACCCACCCGGACGCGGAACCACAACGGCTACCTGCTGCGCTGGGACGGCGCCTCGGTGCTGTTCGACCCCGGGGAGGGGATCCAGCGGCAGATGCTGCACGCCGGGATCTCCTCCCCGCGCATCGAGCGGATCTGCGTGACCCACCGGCACAACGACCACTGCCTCGGCGTCCCGGGGGTCCTGAACCGGATGGCGCAGGACGCGCCGGGCCGGGCGGTCACGCTGCACGGGCCCGCCGACGCGGCCAGGCACCTGCGCGACCTGGCCGTCGTCGCGCAGGCGCACGTGGCCGTGACGGTGGACCCGGTGCCGACGGTCGACGCCTTCGTGCCCGTCGCCGACGTGGCGGGTTCGGCGCTGACCGCGCGGGCCCTGGACCACCGGGTGCCCGCCGTCGGGTACCGGCTCGGCGAACCGGACGGCAGCTCCTTCTCCCCCGGTGCCCTGGCCGCGGCCGGGATCCGCGGCGCCGACGTCGGCCGCCTGCAGCGGGAGGGGGAGCTGCACGGCGTCCGCCTCGCCGACGTCAGCACCCCCCGCCCCGGTCAGGTCTTCGCGTTCGTCATGGACACCCGCGACTGCCCCGCGGTCGCCGAGCTCGTCCGCGACGCCGACCTCGCGGTCCTGGAGTGCACCTACGCCCACCGCGACCTGCGGCTGGCGCACGACCGCGGCCACCTCACGGCCCGGCAGGCCGGGCTGACCGCCGCCCGCGCGGGCGTCCGCACGCTCGTGCTGACGCACTTCTCCCAGCGCTACGACGCCGCCGAGCTCGGCGAGGAGGCCCGGGCCGCGATCGCCGAGCTCGGCGGCCGCACGAGCGTCCACGTCGCCTCGGACCTCGACGTCGTCCCCGTGCCCGCCCGCGCCCGGGCGTAGCGTGCCGCCATGAGCACCCAGCCGTTCGACCCCGCCGACCCGCCCGTCCCCGACCTGGAGGTCGACGAGGACGTCGCGCCGCGGCCCGAGGAGGAGATCGCCGACGCCCAGCGGGAGGACGCCGGCGAGCCGTGACCGGGCGGCGCCCGGACGAGGGACACCCCGTCAAGGTCGTCCCGGCGGGCGTCGAAGCCGACGGCATGGACGAACCGTCCCCGCGGTCGGCACGGGAACTGGCGCAGGAGGTCGAGCGGCTGCGGGCCCAGCTGACCGCCGAGCGCGAGCAGGCGGCCGCGGACCGCGCGGGCCTGCAGGCGCTGCTCGACCACCTCCCCACCGGGATCGTCGAGTACCGGGACGCGGACAACCTGGTCTGGGCGAACCGCGCGTTCTGCACGATGGTCGGCCGCGAACTGCCCGACCTGCTCGACGAGCGGTGGCGGGCGACCGTGCACCCCGAGGACGACCACGTCCCCCGCGAGGCGGTGGCGGTCCCCGGCGGGACGCGCCTGCCGATCCGGCACGTCGACGCCGACGGCGGGGTGCACTACTGCGACAGCACCCTCGTGATGGTCCCGACCGTCGGCGAGGACGGCGTCGAGGGGGTCCGCCCGCTCGTGAACGTCCACGAGATCACCTCCCTGCACGAGGCGACGCAGGCGGCGCTGGCGGAGGAACGCCGGTTCCGCACGCTGTTCGAGTCCTCCCCCATCGGCATCGCCGTCACCGACGAGGACGACGTCGTCCGCGACGTGAACCCCGCCTACCTGCGGATGCTGCACGTCGACCCCGACCACCTGCTGGGCCGGGCGTTCCACGAGGTCCACCCGCACTTCTCGGCCGCCTTCGACCGCGAGGCGGTCCTCGCGGCCCTGGCCGCCGACGGCCGGTACGAGTGGCAGGGCTGGGCGCCCCGGTTCGACGGCACCCGGTTCTGGGCGAACGTCACCGTCTCCTACTCCGTCGACGCGGCCGGGGACCGGGTGGTCGTCTCGCAGGTCCAGGACCACGACGAGGTGCACCGCTCCCGGCAGGCCCTCGCGCACGCCGCCCTGCACGACGCGCTCACCGGGCTGCCGAACCGGGCGCACCTGCTGACGGTCCTGGACGGCCTCCTCGCCGACCGCACCCGGCCGGTGGGGGTGCTGTTCTGCGACCTGGACCGCTTCAAGGCCGTCAACGACTCCCTGGGCCACGCCGCCGGGGACGCGCTCCTGGTCGCCGTCGCCGGCCGGTTGCGGGACTGCCTGCGCGAGGGCGACCACGCCGGGCGCCTGGGCGGCGACGAGTTCGTCGTGGTGCTCGACGGCCTGGACGGGCCCGGCGACGCCGTGCACGTCGCCGAACGGGTCCGCGCCGCCGTGCAGGACACCCTCGACGTGTTCGGGCCCGGCCTGGGCTGCGGGGTGAGCATCGGGGTCGCGGTGAGCGACCCGGACGGCCCGGTGCTCCCGGGCGCGGACCTGCTGCGCGACGCGGACGAGGCGATGTACCGGGTGAAGGGCGCCGGGCGCGGCGGCTGCGGGGTGTTCACCCCGCGGGCCCCCGAGGAGGTCGCGGCCCGCCACGAGCTGGAGGCGGACCTGCGCCGCGCCGTGGCGGACGACGCGTTCGTCGTGCACTACCAGCCGATCGTGCGGCTCGAGGACGGGCAGCGGATGGCGTTCGAGGCGCTGGTCCGCTGGCCGCACCCGGTCCGGGGGACCCTGGGGCCGGAGGAGTTCTGGGACGTCGCGACGCAGTGCGGTCTGGCCGCCGCCATCGACACCGCGGTGCTGACGCGGGTGGCGACGTTCCTGGTGCAGCACCCCGGGGAGATCGTCGCCGTCAACGTGTCCGCGCAGCGGCTGGACGGGACGTTCGCCGACGCGGTCGCGCGGGCGCTGGCCCGGGTGGGCGCGGCCGGTTTCCGGCTGCTGGTGGAACTGCGCGAAGCGGCCCTGCGGGTGGACGACCCGGTGCTGGCCGCGGAACTGCACGACCTGGAGTCCCTGGGCGTCAGCGTCGTCGTCGACGACTTCGGCGCCGGGAACAGCGTCCTGACCGCGCTGCACGCGCTGCCGGTCCGCGGCCTGAAGATGGGCCCGGCGTTCACCGCGGGCCTGCCCGGCAACGGCCGCCTCGTGGCGAGCGTCCTGGGCCTGGCCGAGGGCCTGGACGTGGAGTGCATCGCGACGGGCGTGGAGACCGCCGAGCAGGCGCGGCACCTGCGCGAGGCGGGCTGGCACGCCGCGCAGGGCTGGTTCTTCGGCGGCGTCGCCCCCGAGAGCACCTGGTTCCCGGTGGTCCTGCCCGACTGACCGGCCCGCGGCGCGGCGGGCCGGCCGGCCCGGTCAGCGCAGGCGGGCGCCGTCGCCGGGGGCGAACAGGTACGTGCGCGCCGGCGGCGCGGTCAGCCGGATCGTCTCCCCCCGCCGGTAGGACGCCTCCGACGACGTCTGCACCACGACGGAGGAGTCGAGCCCCTCCACCCGGACGGTCGCGAGCCCGAACTCCAGGAGGTTCTCGAACACGAGCACCTCCCCCGCCACCGACGCCTCCCCGTCGCGGGCGATCCGCGCGTCCTGGGGGCGGACGCCCACCGTCACCGCGGTGCCCGCCGCCGCGCCGGAGGCGGTGGGCAGCACCCCGTCGCGCCCGACGCGCACCGACCCGGTGCGCTCGACGACGCCCTCGAACAGGTTGATCTTCGGCTCGCCCACGAAGTCGGCGACGAACCGGTTCGCGGGGTCGTCGAAGATCTCGTCGGCCGTCCCGAACTGCTGGATGGTCCCGCCGTCCATGACGGCCAGCCGGTCGGCGAGGCTCAGCGCCTCCAGCTGGTCGTGCGTCACGACGATCGTCGTGTACCCGAACTCGCGCTGGAGCACCTTCAGCTCCCGCCGGACCCGCTGCCGCTGGGCGGCGTCGAGGTGCGAGAGGGGTTCGTCCAGCAGCAGCACCGGCGGGTTGCGCACGAGCGCGCGGGCCAGGGCGACGCGCTGCTTCTGGCCGCTGGACAGCCCCGCGGGCCGCAGCGGCAGCAGGTCGGTCATCTCCAGGCGCTCGGCGATGGCCCGGACCCGGGCGTCGGCGTCCTTCACCCCGCGCGCCTTGAGGCCGTACGAGAGGTTCCCCTCGACGTCCAGCGGCGGGTACAGCGCGTAGCTCTCGAAACCCACGCCGATGTCGCGCTTGCCCGGCGGCAGGTGCGGGATCGACCGGTCACCGATCCGGATGTCGCCGGAGGTCACGGTCTCCAGGCCGGCGATCATCCGCAGCGTCGTGGTCTTGCCGCACCCCGACGGGCCGAGCAGGGCCACGAGCTCACCGGGCTCGATGTGCAGGTCGATGCCCTTGACGGCGTGGAACGCCTCCCGGCCCCGGCTCTCGTACCGCTTGTGCAGGTTCTCCAGCACGAGGGCCTTGGCCGTCGTCTGCGTCAGGACGCTCACCGCGCACCCCTCTCCTCGGTGGCCGATCCCAGCCGCACGGTGTCCTCCGCGCCCCCGGCCGGGGCGAACACGTGCACGTTCTCCAGGGGCAGGTGCAGGTCGACGACGTCGCCCTCGCGCGCCCCGGCGTCGGAGTCGGCGACGACGATGACGTGCTCGGACCCGCCGCGCGGGCCGACGTCGACGCTGAACTCCATGAGCCGGCCGAGCCGCTCGGCCAGCGACACCCGGCCCCGCAGGGACAGGCTGCGCGGTCCCCCGGTGCCCAGCTGCAGGTCGCGGGGCCGGATGCCGAGGCGCGCCTGGCCCGACGGCAGGTCCAGGTGCCGCGGCAGAGGCACCGACAGGTCGCCGCCGGCGCCGCGCAGCGCACCGCCGTCGGCCACCACGTCGAACAGGTTGATCTCGGGCTGGCCGAGGGCCTTGGCGACGAACGTGTCGACAGGCCGCCGCCAGATGTCCTCGGGCGTGCCGACCTGCACGACCCGGCCGGCCCGCAGGACCGCGATCCGGTTCCCCAGGGCGAGGGCCTCCTGGTAGTCGTGCGTGACGTACAGGGACGTCGTGTTCGACATCTCCCCCAGCTGCTTCAGCTCGGCCCGCATCTGCGCCCGCAGCTTCGCGTCGAGGTGGGACAGGGGCTCGTCGAGCAGGTACACGTCGGCGGGGCGGACCAGCACCCGGCCCAGGGCGACGCGCTGGCGCTGCCCGTTGGACAGCTCGCGCGGGAACCGCTTCAGCAGGTGGTCGATCCCCAGGGTCGTGGTGACGGCCTCGATGCGCTCGCGCTGCTGCTCGGCGGTGTACTTCCCGGTGCGGCCCGACCGCAGCGGGGACGCGAGGTTGTCGAAGACGGTCTTCTGCGGGTAGAGCGCGTAGCTCTCGAACGCCATGGCGACGTTGCGGTGGTACGGCTCGACCCCCTCCATGGGGACACCCGCGATCTCCACGTCGCCGGCGTCGACGTCCACGAGGCCGGCGACGCTCTTGAGCATCGTCGTCTTCCCCGCCCCCGAGGGGCCCAGGACGACGAAGAACTCCCCGTCGCCGATGGACAGGTCGACGTCCTGCAGGGCCGGGACGGCGTTCTTCCCGGTCCCGTAGGTCTTGGACAGGTTCGCGATGCGCACGGTGGCCATCAGGCCTTCACCGCCCCGAACGACAGGCCCCGCACCAGGTACCGCTGGATGGTGAGCGCGAGGACGAGCGGCGGCAGCGCGCCGAGGATGGCCGCGGCTGCCGTGAGGTTGTAGAACGCCTGCCCGCCGCCGCCGAGGTACTTCGTCACCGCGACGGTGACGGTCGTGGCCGCGGAGTCGGTGAGGATCAGCGGGAACAGGTAGTTGTTCCAGGCGAAGATGAACGCGAGCAGGGCGGCCGCCGCGATGCCCGGCCGGACCAGCGGCAGCGCGACGGTGAGGAACGCCCGGGTGCGGGTGTACCCGTCGAGCAGCGCCGCCTGCTCCAGCTCGGGGGCCAGGTCGGTGAAGTAGGACCGCAGGATCCACACCACCAGCGGCATCGTCACCAGCTGCAGGACCCACACCATGCCGAGCTTGGTGTCGAAGATCCCCAGGGTGTTGTAGATGACGAACAGCGGGACGATGACCATCAGCTCCGGCGCGAACCGGAACGACAGCATCTGGAACATGAGGTCCTCGGACCCGCGGAACTTCCACCGTCCCGCCGCGTAGGCCGCGGGGATGCCGACGACGAGGGAGACGAGGACGGCGCCCGCGCAGTTCAGGACGCTGGTGAGCATCGCCTGGCCGAAGTCGACGCTGGTGAGGTCCTCACCGCGCTGGGACAGGACGGTGCCGAAGTTCGCCAGGGTCGGCGAGAACTCGAAGTACGTGGACGTCTGCTGGGCGTCGTTCTTCAGCGCGAGCAGCACCATCCACACGAGCGGGAAGAGCGAGAAGACGAACCAGGCGAGGATCGCCAGGTCGGCGACCACCGACCCGGGCGTCACGCGCTTCTGCCCGGGGGTCAGCTCCCGGGCGAACCGGGAGGTCCATCCGCCGGCCATCAGGCCCCCGCTCCCGCAGCACGGCGCTGCGCCTTGCCCAGCACGCTCACGAGGTAGCGCGCGGTGATGAACACGATGATCCACAGCAGGAACATGTAGGTGCTGCCGCGGGAGTAGTTCAGGTTGGTGATGGAGTCCTCGAACGCACCGATCTGGAGGGTGGTCGTGGTGACCCCCGGACCGCCCGCGGTGAGCACGTAGACGGCGTCGAAGACCTTCAGGCAGTCCATGAACCGGAAGATGACGGCGACCAGGATGTACGGCCACATCATCGGCAGCATCAGCCGGCGGAACATGTAGAACCAGTTGGCGCCGTCCACGTCGGACGCCTCGAACGGCTCCCGGGGCAGGGACCGGATGCCGGCCAGCACCAGGATCGCGACGAACGGCGTGTAGATCCACACGTCGACGAGGATCGTGGAGGCCAGCGCCCGGTCCCTGCTCAGCCAGTCGAACGTCGACCCGAGGCCGAGGACGTGGTTGAGGACCCCGAACTGGGGGTTGAACATCAGCTTCCAGATGACCCCGGCGATGACCGGGGCGATCATGAGCGGGAGGATGAGGAGCCGCTCGAACGTCTTGCCGATGAGCGTCGACCGGTTCAGCAGCAGCGCGATCGCCACCCCCAGCACGGTCTCCAGCCCCGTGGCCGCCACCGCGTACAGCAGCGTCGTCCCGGCGCTGCGCCAGAACAGCGTGTCGCCCAGGACGCTGCGGTAGTTGTCGAGGCCGACGAACGTGGGCGACGGGTTGGTCGCCGCGTAGTTCAGGACCGTGTAGTACACGCCGTAGAAGAACGCGTACAGGATGCCGATGATCAGCAGGACGGCCGGCACCGACAGCAGGTACGGGCGCAGTCCCCGCCGCCAGGCCGGGACGCGGCGGACGGTGCCGGCACCTCGTGGGCTCTGCTGCGCGGGCGCCCCGGGTGTCCTGCCCCCGACGGTGGTCGCCACGGCTCCTCCTCTCTGTTCCCGCTCCGGGAGGTCAGGCGTTGATCTTGGTGGTGTTGGCCTCGGCCAGCTCGTCCAGGCGGGACTTGGCGTCGGCGCCGGAGTAGATGTCCTGGAGGGCGACGGCCCAGTCCTCGGTCGTCTCGAAGAACTTCGTCTGCGGGGTGAACTGGATCTTCGTGGAGTCGATGACCTTCTCGAAGGTCTCCAGGTAGCCCGGGAAGTCCCCGAGGGTCTGCTTGAACGACCCGTCGAACACCGACGCGCGGACCGGGTCGGCGAACGTCGACGCGGTCGCCTTGTTCATGGCGTCCTTGCCCGTCGCCCACTGGATGAACAGCCAGGCGGCCTGCTTCTTCTTCGACGCCGCGTTCATGGCCAGCGACCACGTCCACAGGTTCGTGGCGTAGCTGCCGTCCGGGCCGGCCGGGCCCGGGTACCAGGCGAGGTTCCCGGCCTGGGCGCTGGCCCCGGCCTTCTGCTTGGGGTAGGTGGCGCTGTCGGCGTCGTAGACCATCATGGCGTTGCCGTTGCCGAGGTCGCCGGTGCACTGCGGGTAGTCGTAGGTGGTCCACGACGTCGGCCCGGCGGACCTGGCGAGGTCGACCCACTTCTTCGTGAAGTCGACGGCCACGTCGGAGTTCATCGCCGCGGTGTAGGTCGTGCCCTCGGCCGTGTAGTCCTTCGCCCCCTCGCGGGTGAACTGCGTCATGAAGCCGGGGTGGATGGTCGCCCACGACTTCGAGCCGCGGAACGCCACGCCGTAGCGGTTCTGGGAGCGGTCGGTGAGGTCGTTGGCCAGCTGGATGAAGTCGTCGAACGTCTCCGGCAGCGCGATGCCGCGGGCGTCGAACTCCTTCTTGTTGTACGCCACGACGTTCGTCTCGAAGCCCCACGGGATGGCCCACTGGCCGCCGGTGCCGAGCTCGGACCCCTTCTCGAAGTCCCAGCGGGTCGAGGTGCGCAGACCCTCGTAGATGTCCTCGAAGTCGTACTCGTCGCTGGTGGCCGCGGAGTTCTCGATCCAGGGCTTGAGGTCCTCCATCCACCCGGGCGGCCCGTACTGCCAGATGAAGTAGGCGCCGGTCATGAACACGTCGTGCGCCCCGGTCCTGCCCGCGAGCTCGGTGTTCAGCTTGGTGAAGTAGTCGGCCTCGGCGACGAGGTCGGCCTGCACCTCGATGCCGGTGAGCTCGGTGAACTCCTTCAGCAGCGGCTGGAACGCCTGCTGGTACGGGTGCGGCGTCTGGAGGATCTTGATGCTCTCGCCGTCCAGGGCCTTCCAGTCGAAGGAACCGGTGACCTCACCGGCGCCGTTCGCGTTCGCGGCGTCGTCCCCGCCGCCCCCGCCGGTGCCGACCCCGCAGCCGTAGAGCATGGGGACCGTGGCGGCTCCGCCCATCGCGGCCAGCAGGGACCGCCGGGCGACCTTCTTCTGCGGGACGTGCAGCCCGCTCTCGGACCGGGTGAACTCGTTCATGCTGACGCTCCATCGCGTAGGGGGGCAGGTTCCACCGGCCCGGCGGCCGACCGGCCGCCGGGTCCTGGTCGGGGGGGGGTCAGGGGATGAGGGAGACCTTCACGGAGTTCGCGGAGTCGGCGACGAGGTCCAGGCCCTTCTGGAACTCGGCCAGCGGGAGCTGGTGCGAGCAGATCTCGTCGAGGGGGAGGCGGCCGGACTCGATGAGGCGCAGCGCCGCGGGCCAGGTGTTCTGGCCGAGGTGCGCGCCCAGGACGTTGAGCTCCTTGTCGTCGGAGATGATCGACCAGTCGACCGTCACCGGGTCCTTGAACACGGAGTACTCCACGAAGGTGCCGAGCTTGCGCAGCAGGTTCAGCCCCTGCGCGACGGCGGAGGGGTGGCCGGTGCCCTCGATGTAGACGTCGGCGCCGTACCCGCCGGTGAGCTTCTTGACCTCCTCGACGACGTCGACCTCGGTGATGTTCAGGGTGACGTCCGCGCCGCACTTCCTCGCCAGTTCCAGCTTCTGCGGGAGGGCGTCCAGGGCGATGATGCGCTTCGGGAACTTCGCCGCGGCCCCGGCGATCATGCCCAGGCCGATGGGGCCGCAGCCGGCGACGACGACGGTGTCGTCGAACCGGATGTCGGCGCGCTCGACGGCGTGCAGGGCGCAGGACAGCGGTTCGGCGTAGGCGACCTGCCACGGCGGGATGTCCGAGGGCGCCTTGTGGACGAGGGCCTCCTTCGGCAGCACCAGGTACTCGGCCATCGCGCCGGGCGTGCGGCGCTTGAAACCGAACATGTCGTGCGGCTGGCACATGTGGTAGTCGCCGCGGTTGCAGTAGCGGCACTCCCAGCACGGCACGATCTGCTCGGCGACGATCCGGTCGCCCTCGACGACGCCCCAGCGCTTCGAGGCCTCCTCGTCGATGGCCGCGATGCGCCCGGTGAACTCGTGCCCGGGGACCGTCATCGTCTCGGCCCACGCCGGGCGGTTCTCGTCGCCCCAGAACTTCGCGGCACCGTGGTAGCACTTCAGGTCGCTGGCGCAGATCCCGACGGCCTCGACCTTCAGGAGGGCTTCGCCGGGACCGGCGACGGGGACGGGGACCTCCTCGAGCCGGTAGTCGTGCGGGCCGTGGACGATCACGGCCTTCATGGTGTTCGCCATGACTGCTCCTTCGCAGCGCACCCGGTGCTCGTCGGGTGCGGGAGTGTGTGATGTCGGCTGGGTGACGACTCGTCGGTGGGTCGTCGCGGGTTCGGGACCCACGGACCCCGGCTGGTGCCGGGACCGCCCTCCGTGGTCTTCCGAACGCTAGGACCTGTGCGGCACACTTGTCCAGCACATGCGTGCAACGATCTGACCACGAGCGGCGACGGCGCCGCGCGGCCACGACGCGAGGAGAGCCCTGGTGCCGAACACGAAGCGGTTCCCGCTGGCGCTGGCGCACACCGCCGCCACGCTCTACTACCTCCAGGACGCCACCCAGGCCGAGATCGCCGAACGCATCGGCACCTCCCGCGCCACCGTCAGCCGGCTGCTCCAGGAGGCCCGCGACCGCGGCCTCGTGCGCATCGAGGTGCTCCCCCTGCCCACCGAGGACCCCGACGACCTCGCCGGCCGCCTGCGCACCGCCCTCGGGCTCCAGCAGGTCGCGCTGTGCCCCGGCACCGGCGCCGCGCACGTCGCCGAGGCCGTCTCCCCGGTCGTGGCGGCGACGCTGGCCGAGGTGGGGCTCGAACCCGGCGACGTCCTGCTCGTCTCCTCGGGCCGGACCGTCTACGAGATCGCCCAGCGCGAACTGCCCGACCTGCCCGGCGTGCTCGTCGCCCCGATGGTCGGCGGCCAGGACGAACCCGAGGCGTGGTACCAGACGAACGAGATCACCCGCCGCATCGCCGTCGGCGTCGGCGGCACCCCGAAGTTCCTCTACGCCCCCGCGTTCCCCGGCCGCCGGCTGCGCCGCAGCCTCGTCGAGGACCAGGAGTTCCAGCGGTTCGCGAAGCTGTGGAGCGACGCCCGCTGCGCCCTCATGGGCATCGGCGCTCCCCCGCTGCAGCGCCAGTCGATCCCCGGTTTCGTCCCGACCGAGGAGGAACCGCTCGCCGACGCCGTCGGCGACGTCGCCTCCCGGTTCTACGACGAGCGGGGCACCGAGGTCGCCTACGAGGGCGCCGACCGGCTCATCGCGATCCCCCTGGAGGTCCTGCGGGCGGTCCCCGTCCGGATCGCCGTCGCCTACGGCGACCTGAAGGTCCCCAGCATCGTCGCGGGCGCCCGCGGCGGGCACTTCACCCACCTCGTCACCGACCCGGCCACCGCGTCGGCCCTGCTCTCGTCCCTGGAGGACTCGTGAACCCCGACCCGTTCGACCTGACCGGCCGCCGCGCCCTCGTCACCGGCAGCACCCAGGGGATCGGCGCCGACGTCGTGCGGACCCTCGCGGCCGCGGGCTGCGACCTCGTCGTCAGCGCCCGCGACCGCGACGGGCTGGAACAGCTCGCCGAGGCGGTGCGCGCCGAGCACGGGGTCCGGGTCGCGGTCGTGCCCGCCGACCTGTCCGACGCCACCGACACCGAGGCGCTCGCCACGTCCGCGCTCGCCGCCTTCGACGGCCTCGACGTCCTGGTGAGCAACGCGGGGATCTCCGTGCCCCAGCGGGTCGTCGACGTCGACGCCGCCACCTGGGACCGGGTGCTCGCGGTGAACCTGCGCGCCCCGGCGCTGCTGGGGTCGCGGGTGGGGCGGGCCATGGCGGCCGCCGGGCGCGGCAGCATCGTCAACGTCTCGTCCGTGGCGGGTTCCCTGGCGCTGGCCGAGCACTTCTCCTACTCCGCCAGCAAGGCGGGTCTGCTCATGGCGACCAGGGTGCTGGCGCTGGAACTCGGGCCCGCCGGGGTCCGCGCGAACTCCGTGAGCCCCACCGTGGTCATGACCGAGATGGGGCAGCGGGTCTGGGGCGAGGAGGCCAAGGCCGCCCCGATGCTCTCCCGCATCCCGCTGGGCCACTTCGCCCAGCCCGGCGACGTCAGCAACGCCGTGAGGTTCCTCGCCTCCGACGCCTCGGCCATGGTGAACGGCGTCGACCTGCTGGTCGACGGCGGTTTCTCGGTCGCGTGAGGCGGGGACCGGTGACCCAGCACGGACAGCCCCGCCGGCCGGACGTCACGACGGTCGAGATCGTCGGCGGCCCCGAACCCCTCCACGTCGGCCTGCACGAGCACGACGAGCGGTGGGCGCAGGTCTTCCGGGAGCACCGGCGCCGGATCCTGGAGGCGCTGGCCGGCCTCGACGTCGACGTCGAGCACATCGGTTCCACCTCGGTGCCGGGCCTGGCCGCCAAACCGGTCGTCGACGTCGTCGTCGTGGTCCCCGACCTGACCGCCGAGGAGGACCACGTCGACGCGCTGCTGGCCGCCGGGTACGAGCTGCGGGTCCGCGAACCCGGGCACCGGCTCGTGCGCACCCCGGCCCGCGACGTCCACGTCCACCTGTACGGGCGCGGGGACCCTGCCGTGGACGACTACCTCCTGCTGCGCGACCACCTGCGCACCGACGCCGCCGACCGCGCGCTGTACGAGGACGTCAAGCGGTCCCTCATCAGCCGCCGGTGGGAGGACTCGAACGACTACGCCGACGCCAAGGGCGAGGTCATCGCGCAGATCAAGTCGAGGGCCCGGGCAGCCCGCGGCTGACCCGGGCCGCGCCGGACGCACGGGAACCGGGCACCCCGTCGGGGTGCCCGGTTCCCGGGACGGCGAGACGCGTCAGCGCGCGGAGCGCGTGCGCTCCTGGTCGCGGACGTCGACGTGGCCGAGCTCGTGGTCGTCACCCTCGACCTCCTTGGCCAGCAGGCCCGACCCGATGGCCCACAGGGCCGCGCCGAGGATGCCGACGTAGACGCCGAGCGCCGCGCCGAGGTCGTCCCCGCGCTCCAGGCCACCCATCGGGTTTAGCGCGAAGGCGATGCACTGGATGGTGGCGGCGAGCGCCACGGCCATCGAGACGAGGGTGAGGCCGCGGTGCTGGCCGCGACGGGCGCGCTTGGCGGCGTAGGCCATGGAGATCAGCAGGCCCAGCCCCAGGTAGGCGATGAAGGGGACGAGGGAGTCGGTCTCGTAGCCCGTGCGCGAGGTCGTCTCGTCCACGTCGACCCAGTTCAGGAGCGGGGAGACGTTGAAGACGACGATGCCGACGGCGGCGAGGCCGAGGCCCCCCTTGCCCGCCGTGCGGACGCGGGTGTCGCGGGGGGTGGTGTTGTTCGGTTCTGCAGTGGCCATGGGTTCCTCACAGGGGGTGGGACGGCGGCGCGCGGGGCGCGGAACCGTCGACGAGACCGGGGCGGGGGCGTCTGCCCCACCGGGGGTGGGCCGCGGCTGGACGTGTCGTCCACGCGCAGCGGCCGCTGGGAGGCCCGTCGGGTTGCAGGCCGTGCCGGGGAGTCGCGGGCGTGACGCCGCGTTCTCCATCGAGTTCAGAGAAGCACAGGCATGGCGGGGGCGCGACCTCAAACCGGTGCCCGCCGCGCGCCAGGGGGGTCAGGCGCGCGCCGGCCACCCGTGCGGAGCGTGCGGTCCGAGGTGGTCCAGGACGGCCGCGAACTGGGTCGCGTCCAGGAACGAGGGGTTGCTCCCGGCGGCCATCCGCACCACCTCCGCGGTGGCGAACCGGGGGTCGGCCACCAGGTCGCGCCGCGGCACCACCTGCGGCAGCGCGACGAGCTCGACGAGCACGCCGGGGTCGGGGCCGTCCTCGGCCGCGGAGGCCACCGTCCCGACGGCGCCCACGCCCGGCGCCACCCGCCCGCTGATCCACAGCACGCACGGCTGGCCGGGGCGCAGGAGGTCCAGCCGGTAGCTGCGGCGCAGGCAGCGGCGCAGGGTGACCGGCCCGGCGGGGTGGTGGGGCAGTTCGGCGGGCCGGCCGGCGGACTTCAGCAGCCAGCACGCCACGTCGGGACCGGACAACCTCACCGCACCAGGGTGCCCCACCGCCTCGTGGCCCACCGCTTCAGGCCCGGCGCGGGTACGCCGACAGCACCTCGCGCTCGGCCTCGTCGAGGTGCGTGCGCAGTTCCCGCGCCGCGGCCGGTCCGCCCCGCTCGGCGAGCGTCGTCAGGACCGATCGGTTGCGGGGCAGGTGGGCGCCGTGGAACCGCGCGGGCGCGGCGACGACGTGGAGCGCCAGCCGCACCTCGTGCCAGACGCCCTGCATGAGGTCGTCGACGCGGGCGCTGCCCAGGGCGGTCAGCGCCCGGTGGAACTCCACGTCCGCCTCCGCGACCCCGGCCCAGTCCCCCGCCGCGGCCCGTTCCCCGCCGCGCTCGACGGCGCGGTGCGCGGCGTCGAGCCCGGCGCGTCCCGGCGTCCACCCGTGCACCGCCGCGCACTCCACGAGCCGCCGCGCCTCGAACAGCTCCCGCACGTCCTGCTCGTCGGGGACGCGGACGAAGACCCCGCGGTTCAGCTCGTGCACGACGAGCCGTTCGTCGGCGAGCATCCGGAACGCCTCGCGCAGGGTGTTGCGGGACACGTCGAGGCGGGCGCACAGGTCGGGTTCGGACAACCGCGAACCCACCCGGTAGGTGCCGTCGAGGACGCCCCGGCGGACCTCCTCCGCCGCGCGGCCCGCCCGGCTCACCACCCGCGGGACGCTACCAGCCGGCCGCGCCCGTGCCCCGGCCCACGACCCCCGGTTGCGCCGCCCGCGCCGGGGTACGAGCGTCCCGGAACACGAACACGACGAGGACGGGGGACGACGTGCCGGAGTGGCTGCACGCGGGGGGCTGGGGACTGCTGGGCGGGGCGGCGCTCGTCGTGGGCGCCGCGATCGCCTGGTTCGCGCCCGTGCCGGCGAAGGTCGTCGCCGCGGTCATGGCGTTCGGCTCGGGCGTCCTCATCTCCGCCCTGGCCTTCGACCTGACCCAGGAGGCCGCCGACACCGGCGGCCTGGTCCCCACCGTCGGCGCGTTCCTCGGCGGCGCCGGGCTCTACCTGGCCGCGAACGTCCTGCTGGCCCGCCGCGGCGCCCGGCACCGCAAGCGGTCCGGGGGGCAGCAGCCGTCGGAGGCCGAGCAGGGCGGCAGCGGCGCGGCGATCGCCGTCGGTGCCCTCCTGGACGGGATCCCCGAATCGGTCGTCCTCGGCGTCGGGCTCCTCGGCGGCGGGGGCGTCAGCGTCGCCGTCGTCGCCGCGGTCGTCATCTCCAACGTCCCCGAGGGGCTGTCCAGCGTGGCGGGCATGAAACGGGCCGGGCGCAGCGCGCGGTACGTGTTCGGCGTCTGGAGCGGCATCGCCGTCCTCAGCGGCGTCGCCGCCGCGCTGGGCTACCTCGCCCTGGGCTCCGCCCCGCCGGAGGTGGTCGCGGCCATCACCGCCCTGGCCGCCGGGGCCATCCTCACGATGGTCGCCGACACGATGATCCCCGAGGCGTTCGAGCGGACGCAGCTGTACACCGGTCTGGTCACCGCGCTGGGTTTCCTCACGGCCTTCACCGTCAGCCGCCTGGGCGGCTGAGCGGGCGGCGGGGGCCGCACCGGGTCACGCGGTGCGGACCCGTCCGGGCGCGCGGCTCAGCGGTCCGCGCGGTGCCCCGCGAAGTCCGCGGGCCGGAAGCGGCCCTCCCGCAGCCGGCCCTCGATCTGCTCCAGGCTGTGCCCGGTGAGCTCGGGCATCTTGCGGAACAGGAAGACGAACGCGACGACGTTGAACGCGGCGTACAGCCAGAACGTCTGCCCCGTCCCGATGGTCTCCATGATGCTCAGCAGCGTCAGGGTGATGAGCAGGTTCGTGCCCCACAGCGACGCCGACTGCGCCGCCGCCCCGGCCGACCGGGTCGCCAGCGGGTAGATCTCCGAGCCGGTGAGCCAGCCCATGAGCTGGATGCCGCCGGCGGTGAAGGCCATGAACGCGACGAGGGTCGCGACGATCCAGGGGATCTGCTCCTTGCCGGCGTTGCCGGTGACGAAGAACGTGCCCAGCACGATCAGGGCCAGCGCCGCCCCCGGCAGGGTGATGAGGGTCAGCCGGCGGCGCCCGACCCGGTCGATGATGCTGAGGCCGATGAGCTGGGTGACGAGGTACGTGGCGCCCAGCGCCACCGAGACCCGCAGCGCGGCGGTGTCGGAGAACCCGTTGTCGGTGAGGATCGTCGGGGAGTAGTACACGATCATCTCGATGCCCGACAGCTGGGTGAAGACGGCCAGGCCGCACCCGACGACCAGCGCCGGGCGCACCCAGGGTTCGCGCAGCCCGCGCCACCCCTTGGTCTTCGCCTGCCGTTCAGCGTCGACGAGCTCAACCATCTCGTCCAGCTCGGCCGTGACGTCGGCGCGCGCGGGCCGGACGCGGGCGAGGGCTTCGCGGGCGCGGTCGGCGTGGTCGGCCTTGAGCAGCCAGCGGGGGCTCTCCGGCAGCCGCAGCATGAGCACGGTCATGATCAGCGCGGGGACCGCCGCGGCGCCGATCGCCACCCGCCAGTCCACCGCCTCGCTGGCCCCGACGATCGTGGCGGTGAGGATCCCGGCCCCGATGGCGATCTGGAAGCACAGGACGAGCCGCCCGCGGTACTTCGTGGGGGCCAGTTCCGCGACGTACACGGGGGCGGTCTGGGTGGCGCCGCCGACGGCGAAACCCAGGACGAGGCGGGCCAGGGAGAGGGTGACCGGGTCGGGGGCGAACGCGGCCCCGAGGGTGCCGACGACGAAGACGACGCCCACGACGAGGAGGGTCCCGCGCCGTCCGCGCCGTTCGCTGAGCCGGCTGCACGTCAGCGCCCCGACGACCGCCCCGGCGAGGATGGAGGCGGCGATGACCTGCTCCCAGCCGTTGCCGATGTCGAAGTCGTCGCTGATCTGGAGCAGCGCCCCGGAGATGATGCCGGTGTCGTAGCCGTACAGCAGGCCCGAGATGGCCGAGACGAGGGCGACGACGACCACGGCGCCGGTCAGGCCACCGCTGTCGTTCTCGGTCCGCGCACGTTCCGATGCTCGGCTCACGGTTTCCTCCGACGTCGTCGTGGTGCCCGACCCTGGTTCGACCGGCACCCGAGCCAAGCACCTCGCGGACCGTCGCGCGCGGCGGAGGGCGCCGTCCCGCCTCAGGTGCGGGTGCGGCGCTCCAGGGCGGACAGCTGGTGCTGGAGCCCGGCGGTCGCCTCGTGCAGCGCCCGGTAGGCCGGGTACAGGTCGGCGTAGACCTGCGCGGCGGCCGGGTCCGGCTCGGTGACCGACCCGACGCGGTTCCAGGTGGCGTCGACGTCGACGGCGCCGAGGGCGACGGCGGCGAACTTCGCGTCGCCCAGGGAGGCGCCGATGCGCTCGGCGGGCAGTTCCTGCCGCAGGCCCGTGACGTCGGAGACGATCTGCGGCCACAGCGCCGAGCCGGTGCCGCCGCCGACGGCGACGACGCGCTGGACGTCGACGCCCGCGGCGCGGATCTCGTCGAGGTTGTGCCGCACCCCGAACGCGGTGGCCTCCAGCAGCGCGCGGTCGACCTCGCCGCGGGTGGTGCGCAGCGTCAGCCCGAGCAGCGCGCCCCGCGCGTCGGGGTCGGCGAACGGGGTCCGCTCGCCCGCGAAGTACGGCAGGGCCACGAGGCCGTTCGCGCCCGGCGGCGCGGCCGCGGCCTCGGCGACGAGGTCGGAGACGTCGGGCGAGCCGGTGGTCTCGCGCCACCACTCCACGGCGCTGCCGGAACTGGCCATGCCCGCGGCGAGGGTGCTCTGCCCGGGGCGGACCCCCGCGGTGCCCCACAGCGAGGGGTGGAACCGGGGGCCGTCGGTGACGGCGATGAAGAACGTCGTGGACCCGTACATGACCATGAGGTCGCCGGGGCGCCCGACGTCGACGCTCTCCGCCTCGGCCCACGCGTCGCAGGTGCCCGCCGCGACGGGGGTGCCGGCGGGGATGCCGGTGGCGGCCGCCGCCTCCGGGGTCACGGTGCCGACCCGTTCGGAGGGCCACACGAGCCGCGGCACGGGCAGGCCCGGGGCGATCTCCTGGCAGCGGTCCTCGATCCAGGCGGCGGCGTGCCGGTCGTACAGCGGGGTCGACTGGCTCGCGGAGTGCTGGTCGAGCACGTACTCACCGGTCAGCCGGAACACCAGGTAGGAGTTCGACATGAAGAAGTAGCGGGCCCGGGCGAAGACGTCGGGCTCGTGCCGGCGCAGCCACTCGAGCTTGCCGCCGGCGGCCTGCGAGGACATCCGCGAACCGCAGCGGCGCAGCAGGTCCTCGGTGCCGTAGCGCTCCTCCAGCTCGGCGGCCTCGGCGACGGAGCGGGTGTCGACGCCGTAGAGGATCGCGGGCCGCAGGGGGCGGCCGTGCTCGTCGGCCAGCAGCGCGGTGGGCCCGATGCCGCTGGTCCCGACGGCGACGACGCGGCCGTGGACGACGTCGTCGGGGTCGGCGGCCCGGTCGGTGAGCTCGCGGGAGATCGCGCAGAAGTCGGCCCACCAGACGGCGTCGGCGTCGTGCTCGACGTAGCCGGGGCGCGGGTGGTCGGTGCGGTGCCGGCGCGAGGCGCGGGCCAGCACGCGGCCGTCGAGGGTCGTCAGGACGCCCTTGCTGCTGCCGGTGCCGATGTCGACGCCGAGCAGCAGTTCCCGCACCGCACCCACCACGCCCGCCTCCTCGCGCCCGTCCCCGCGCCGCATCCTGTCACCCCTCCTCGGGGGTGCCGGACGCGGCGCCGGGATCGGCGGGGCCGCTCAGGTCGGCGGGGGGTCGCAGGGGGTCGGGCAGGGGGTCAGCAGGAGGACGCGGAGGTCTCCCCGTCGGTGGCGGCGTTCTCGTAGCCGGTGATCGCGTCGACCTTGGCCGCCGAGGCGCTGGTCTCGTCGAACACGTACCCCAGGAACTCCTTGGCCAGCCGCCGCGCCAGCTCCTTGCCGATGACCCGCTCACCCAGGGTCAGGACCTGACCGTTGTTCGACAGCACCAGCCGCTCCACCGAGAAGCCGTCGTGGGCCACCGAGGCGCGGATGCCCGGCACCTTGTTCGCCGCGATCGCCACCCCGATACCGGTGCCGCACACGAAGATCCCGCGGTCGGCCTCCCCCGCGGCGATCTTGCGGGCCCCGGCCACCGCCACGTGCGGGTAGGCGGTCTTGTCGGTGTCGGAGTTCACCCCGACGTCGATGACCTCCTTCACCCGGGGGTCCTTCAGCAGGTCGGCCTTGATCGCGTCCTTGTAGGACACCCCGGCCTCGTCGGCCGCCAGCACCACGCGCCACTGCAGATCAGTCATGTCCTCATCCTCTCCCGGGGGGCTCGTGGGAGCCGCGGAGGCGTCCGCGGGTCGACCCGGGCACCCGCCCGGGCACCGCCCGCCGGTCGTCGGGTGCAACGCCTCCGGCGCCGGCTTGTTCCCCCGGGCCCGCGGTCGGCACCGGGGAGGCACCTCGGACGCTAGTCTCGAACCGGTTGACCAATCCAGTACCCCGGTCGTCCGGGGTCGTGAAGGAGGCATCGTGGCCATCGGAGTGTCCACCTACGCGTACCAGCACCGCGGGGACCCGTCCGCGCCGGAACCGGTCCCGCTGCTCGCGATGCTCCACGAGATCGCCGACCTCGGCGGGCAGGTGTTCCAGGTCTGCGACCACCCGGACCTGGAGGCGCTGACCCCGGAGGGGGCTGCGGAACTGCGGGCCGCGGCGGCCGAGCGGGGACTGGTCCTGGAGACCGGCACCCGGGGCACCCGGCCCGGGCACCTGCGCAAGCACCTGGCGCTGGCGCGGTCGCTGGGCGCGGTGACCGTCCGGTCGATGGCGTTCGCCGTGGTCGACGGGGTCGACGACCGCCCCACCCACCCCGAGGTCGTCGAGCGGCTGCGCACGGTGGTGCCGGAGTACGAGGCCGCCGGGGTGACGCTCGGCCTGGAGACGTACGAGCAGCTCACGACCGCCGAGCTGCTCGCGATCGTGGAGGCCGTGGACTCCCCGCACCTCGGGATCGTGCTGGACCCGGCGAACTGCCTGGCGAACCTCGAGCACCCCCGCGACGTCGTGCGCCGGCTGGCCCACCGGGTCGTGAACATCCACGTCAAGGACTTCGCGTTCACCCGCCGGGAGGGCTGGGCGGGGTTCACCCTCGCCTCGTGCCCGCTGGGCGAGGGGCAGCTCGACTACCGCGACCTGCTGGACGTGGTGCGCCCCGACCCCGCCCGGGTGCACCAGGTCCTGGAGCACTGGCTGGTGCCGCAGGGCGACCCCGCGGCCACCCGCGCGACCGAGGCCGACTGGACCGCCCGGTCGCTGCGCACCCTCGCGAGCTACCAGTAGGCCTCGGCGGTGCGGCAGTCGTCGCGAAACCCCCGTGCGCACGACCCGCACGAGGGAGTACGTTCCGGCGGACACTACGCGACCCGACGACGGCACCACCCTCCGCGAAGCCGTGCCGCGACCCACTTCCTTCGTCGCCGCGGTGCTCTCCGTCGAGCACGGGCAGAAGATCCTGCCCCCCGAAACGGGGCTTGACGAAGTTACCCGGTGCACATCGTCTGTACCGGCTCGGGGCCGACGAGCACGGGTCGCCGCTTCGTGTCGGAAGTCTCTCCTAGGCTGTGCGTCGTGAAGATCGTCGTTCCGGTTCGGGTGTTCCCCACCGCTCCTCAGCAGGAGTCGCTCGCAGCCACGCTGCGCGCGTGCAACGACGCCGCCAACACCGTCAGCCGACTCGCGTGGGACCGGCGAGTATTCCGTCAGTACGACCTCCACCACGCCACCTACACGCAACTGAAGGCCGCCGGGCTGGGAGCGCAGGCCGCGGTCCGGGTCATCGCCAAGGTTGCTGACGCCTACAAGCTCGACACCAGGACGAAACGTTTCTTCAAACCGTCTGCAGCTCAGGCGTTCGACGACCGGTGCCTGTCCTGGCAACTGCCTCCCGCCCCACAGGGTGGACGGGAGGAAGCGGTCGAGGGAACGGTATCGATCTGGACGGTCACCGGCCGACTGAAAGGCCTGCGGTTCAAGTGTTCCCCACAGCAGATGGCTGCGCTGCGGGTCCACCGGAAGGGCGAGTCTGACCTGGTGCACCGCGGGGGCATGTGGTTCCTGCACGCGACCTGCGACGTCCCCGACGTCACTCCGTTCACCCCGCGCGGGTGGGTCGGGGTGGACCTGGGTATCGCGAACATCGCCACCACCTCCGACGGTTTCCAGTTCTCCGGCAGGACCCTCAACAGGGTCCGCCACCGGCACCGGAAGCTGCGGACGAAGCTGCAGCGCAAGGGCACGAAGAGCGCGAAGCGGCTGCTGAAGCGCCGCTCGAAGAAGGAGAGGCTGTTCGCCAGGGACGTCAACCACTGCATCGCCAAACGCATCGTGACCGAGGCTGAACGCACCGGGCGCGGCATCGCCGTCGAAGACCTGACGGGGATCCGGGCGCGGGTACGGCTCCGCAAGCCCCAACGGGTCACGCTGCACTCCTGGTCCTTCCACCAGCTCGAGCGGTTCCTGGCCTACAAGGCCGGACGGGCCGGAGTTCCAGTGGTGGCGGTGGACCCGGCCTACACCTCCCAGACGTGCAGCCACTGCGCGCACCGCGAGAAGGCCAACCGGAAGAACCAAGCAGAGTTCGTCTGCCGGTCGTGCGGCGTCGTTGCGCACGCAGACCACAACGCAGCCCGCAACATCGCCGCGCGCGGTGAAGCGGACTGGGCCGCCGTCAACCGGCCGAACGCAGCCTGAACCACCACAGCCAGTGGTGACCGGAGCAGCAAGCCCCGCTCTCGAGGCGGGGCGGTTGACCAACTACCTGGACCAGACGTCGATCGCCCTCTCCGGGTTCAGGAGTGTGGACGACGCCTCCGCCCTCGCGACGACCTGATGCGCTCGCATCACCGAGGTACTCCGCGTCGACCACATCGCGTTGGGGACCGTAGCAACTCCCCGCAGATTTCCTGCACCGTTCCGTACACACCGTCGGCGTCCCCGCCGAAGCCGCCAAGACCGCGCTGTTCGAATGCGTGCAGCTCGCACTGGCCCACATCCTGCGCGCATCCAGCTCGCTCTCCGATGCACGCTTGAAAGAAGTGGACGACGGCCGGGAGGCATGGTCAGGAACGGCTGGGAGAGATCCCCTGCGACGGTCCCCCGGCGACCTCCCAGACGACCTCGGGAATCGGCGCCGACGGGTCCAGCGCGGCCCGCGCGCACGCCCGCCCCTGCGCCCGCAACGGGTTGGTGACCGAGACGATCCCGGCGGCCAGCGCCGGGGCCGAGGCGTCCCACCCGGTGATCCGGGCCGGGCGCCCGCCGAGCTCGGCGTGGACGCCGAGGGCCAGCTCGTCGCTCATCGCCAGGACGACCGCTCCCGCACCGAGACCCAGCGCGCGGGCGGCCCAGGCGCCCTGCGCGCGCTCGTTGCGCTCCACGACGGCGACCGGGACCGTCGCCCAGTCCCGGCCCGCGGCGGTGACCGCGTCGCGGTACCCGGCCAGCCGCTCCCGGGTCACCGGGAACGGGACCCGCCCGGGCAGCCCGGCCGCCGGGCCCACCACCGCCGCGCGCGAGCGGTCCAGCGGGAAGCTCACCACGACCGGGGTGCCGCCCCCGGCGAGCGCGGCCGCCGCCACCGCCGCCGCCGCGGCCCGGTCGTCGGGACCGACGCGGGCGATCCCCGGGCGCGCGGGGCCGCCCTGGACGGCGGCGGGCCGGCCACTGGCGCCGACGGCGGCCAGGACGGGGTCGTCGTCCGTGGTCGTCCACAGCACGTAGGCGTCGACGGCCGCGTCGCGGACGCGGTCGACGTCACCGCTGTCCCCGACGGTGGGGATGAGCACCATCCCCAGGCCGTCCTCGACGCAGACGTCGGCGACCCCGGCGAGGAACTGCGCCGCCTGCGGGTCGTCGAACGCGTAGGACAGGTGCTCGCCCAGGACGACGCCGAGCTGCCCGGACCGTCCCGAGCGCAGGGCGCGGGCGG
Source organism: Kineococcus rugosus (assembly GCF_050871975.1). Lineage (NCBI taxonomy): Bacteria > Bacillati > Actinomycetota > Actinomycetes > Kineosporiales > Kineosporiaceae > Kineococcus > Kineococcus rugosus. Next base: position 23,938 of record NZ_JBJLSJ010000044.1, read on the forward strand.
TGCGGTCGGGGCGGTACCCGAGCCGGTCGGCGACCTCCAGGACGCGCCGCCGGGTGTCCTCGGCGACGCGACCGGGACGGTTGAAGGCGTAGGAGACCGTCATGGCGCTGACGCCCGCCTGCGCGGCCACGTCCTTCACCGTCACTCGTCCCGGCACGGTCGCAGCCTATGTGTGTAACGTTACGCACATGACGTCGAGAACGTCCGCCACCCGTCCCGCGCGCGCCGCCTTCGCCACCTTCGCCGCCTTCGGGGTCTTCTGGGGGACCTGGGGCGCCGCGCTGCCCGCCGTCCGCGACCAGGCCGGCCTGAGCCCCACCCAGCTCGGCACCACCCTCGTCCTCGTCGGCGCCGGCGCCGCGCCCGCCATGGCCCTCACCGGCCGGCTCGTCGACCGCGCCGGCCCGCGCGTGGCCGCCCCGCTCGTCACCGCCCTCGGCCTGGCCGGGCTGCTCGTCGCCACCGGCGCCCGCGGACCGGGCACCGCGGCCCTCACCACCCTGCTGGTCGGCGCCACCTCCGGCGCCGCCGACGTCGCCGCCAACAGCCTCGCCGGTCAGGCCGAGCACCGCACCGGCCGCCCCGTGCTGACCCGCGCGCACGGCGTGTTCTCCCTCGCCGTCGTCGCCTCCAGCCTCGGCGCCGGGGCCCTGCTGAGCGCCGGCGCCGGGCTCACCGGCACCTTCGCCGCGAGCGCCGCCGCCGTGGCCGCCCTGGCCGTCGTCGTCCGGCGCGGCGCCGGGGCGCGCCCGGTCCCCACCCCGGCCGGCCCGGCCGCGCGCCGCGGGCCGCTGCCGCCGCTGCTGGCGCTGGGGGTCGTCGGCGCCCTCGCCTTCGCCACCGAGAACGGCCACCAGAGCTGGGGCGCGGTCCTGGTCACCGACCGGTTCGGGGCGGCGCCGGGGCTCGCCGCGACCGCGCCCGCGACGTTCGCGGCCGGCGCGGCGCTGGCGCGCCTGACGCTGGCGCCGCTGTCCCGCAGCCACCCCACGGCCCTGCTGCTCGGTGGTGGGCTCACCGCCGCCGCGGGCAGCGTCACCCTCGCCCTGGCCCCCACCGTGCCGGTCGCCCTGGCCGGTCTGGTGGTCGCCGCCCTCGGCACCGCCCCCCTGTTCCCGACCCTGCTCAGCCGCGGCCTGCGCGCCGTCCCGGCCGACCAGCACGGCCGCGCCACCTCCGCGGTCTCCACCACCGCCTACCTCGGTTTCCTGCTCGGGCCCGCCTACGTGGGGTTCCTCGCCGGGGCCGCGGACCTGCGCACCGCGGTGCTGGGGGTCGCGGCGCTCGCGGTGGTGTTCACCCTCGCCGCGGCGCCGGTGAGCCGCTGGGCCGGTCGCGGCGTCCCCACGCCCCGCGCGGTGGGCGAGCGGTGACCGCTCCCGGTGACGACGTCCACCGCGTCCGGGTACCCCGCCCGCGCCGCCCCGTGGAGCCGGTCCGGGGCGGGCCGGCCGTCCCCCGGCCGCGGCGGGGGACCGCCCTAGGCTGGCGCCCCACCCCCGACGACGAGGACGTGACCATGGACAGCCTGACGTTCCCCTCCGACGCCGACGGCCTGGAGGTCCACGCCTACCACTGGCCCGCGCCCTCGCCGCGGGCCACCGTGCAGGTCGTGCACGGCCTCAGCGAGCACGCCCCGCGCTACGACCGGCTGGCCCGGGAACTGGTGGCCGCCGGCTACGACGTCTGGGCCCACGACCACCGCGGTCACGGGGCCTCGGTCGACGACCGGACGCCGCTGGGGAGCTTCGGCGCCGGCGGCTGGGAGGGTCTGCTGTCCGACGTCACGCGGTTCTCCGCCCACGTCGAGGCGCAGCAGCCCGGCCTGCCGCACTTCGTCGTCGCGCACTCGATGGGTTCCTTCGCGCTGCAGGTCGTCCTGCTGGACCACTCCGCGCGCTACGCCGGGGTGGTGCTCAGCGGGTCCACCGCGATCGACGTGTTCGCCGCGGGCCTGCCGGCCCCGCAGGAGGGGCGCAGCGGGGACCTGTCGGCGTTCAACGCCGCGTTCGAGCACCGCACCGGGTACGAGTGGCTCAGCCGCGACGAGGCGGAGGTGGACGCCTACGTCGCCGACCCGCTGTGCGGGCAGGACAGCGCCCCGGACGTGATGCCGGCCCTGTTCTCCTCCCCCCGGGTCGCCGACCCCGCGGAACTGGCCGGCATCGACCCGGACCTGGCGCTGCTCGTCGTCAGCGGCGGCGACGACCCGCTCGCCGGCGGGGGTGAGCTCCTGCACCTGCTCGGGCAGCGGTACCGGGACGCGGGGGTCCGCGACGTCGAGGTCGAGGTGTACCCCGGGGCGCGGCACGAGGTGTTCAACGAGACCAACCGCGACGAGGTCACCCGGCGGGTGATCGGCTGGCTGGACGCGCACGCGGGACGGGCGACCGCGCGCAACTCGGGTTGACGCCACCGGACGCGCAACCTAGGTTGACGACGTGGACGCGTCCCGGCTGGCCGGCACCGCCGCCGACACCAGCGACACCTCCCGCGGCCTGCGGGCCGTGGCGGCGCTGCGGCGGCTGCTGGAGACCCTGGAACTGCGCCAGGTCGAGCAGGCCCTGCGGCAGGGGACGTCGTGGTCGGAGATCGCCGCCGACCTCGGCGTCACCCGCCAGGCCGTGCACAAGAAGTACGCCCGGCGGCTGCGCGACGCCGTCGCCGCCGACGAACGGGGGGAACGGTCGTGACGGTGTTCCGACGAGGCAGGGGACGGGACGGGAACCGCGGGCGCTCGATGTGGCGCCAGTCCCGCTACGTCACCTCCGCCGCCCTGGAGGAGGCCGCGCAGCTGGGCCACCCCGAACTCGACCAGGAACACCTGCTGCTGGGGTTGCTCGTCACCGGCGGCCCCAGCGCCGCCCTGCTCACCGCCGCCGGGGTCGACCTGCCCGGGCTGCGCCGCGCCGTGACCGAGGTGCAGCAGCGCGACCTGGCCCACCTGGCCCACCTGGGCCTGCAGGTACCCCCCACGGCCGCCCCGGACGGGCCCGAGCCGTCGTTCCGCGCCGCGCAGGCGATCCCGTTCAACGACCGCGCGATGGCCGTGATGAAGCGGATCCCCTACGAGGGCGACGACCGGGAACTGCTGCTCGCGCTGGTGGACGACGAGGGTCGCCGCGTCGAACGGGTGCTCACCCACCTCGGCGTCGACGTGGACGCGCTGCGCGCGGCGACCGGAACGGGTGCGACCGCACCCGGGACCGGCGCGGGGCGGGTGCGCGGGGCGGGTTCCGTCGTCCGCCACGCCCAGGACGTCCCGGTGGACGCCGCGCGGGTCTGGGACCTGGTCTCCGACGTGCGCCGCCGCCCGGAGTGGGACGCCGCCTGCGTCGGCGTCGCCACCAGCCCCGACGGGGTGGAACGGCTCACCTACCGCGGGCGGCGCCGGGAGGTGGTCGCCGAGCAGGTCGTCAGCCACCTCGTCCCCGGCGAGGAGATCGCCTGGCGCCGCTACCGCGTCGGGAACCGGGAGACCGCGGTCACGTCCCGCGTGCGGGTGGAACCGGTGGGCGCCACCTGCCGGGTGCACCTGGAGACGGGTTCGGACCGCCGGACCCTGCTGGGCCGCGTGCTGCGGCCGCTGGTCGTGCGGCTGGCGGGGAGCCAGTTGCGCTGGCACGCCCAGGCCATCGCCCGCGCCGCGGCCCGCTGAACCCCTGCGAAACCCGAACCCGAGACCTGGAGGACTCCCGTGCCCACCCTGCGCAGCATCGTCACCGGAGCCGGTGGGGCGGTCCTGCTGCTGGCCGCCGTCGCCGCCCTCGCCGTCGGCCGGGAAGCACTGAACTCCCTCGTCCCGGCGTGGGACGGGCTGGTCCTGACCGCCGCCACCTGGGGCGCGGTGGCCGCCGGCAGCTGGTTGCTCGTGCACGCCTGGAACACCCGCCGCCCCGCCGGGGACGACCCCGCCGACTGACCGGCGAGGTCTCACCAGCGCAGCAGCACCTTCCCCGAGGCGGTCGCGTCGGCGGCCACGGCGAACGCCTCCACCGCGTCGACCACGGCGAACTCGTGGGTGACGACCCCGTCGACGCGCAGCGACCCGTCGGCCAGGGCGCCCAGCACCTCGCCCATCTCGTCGACGAACCGGAAACTGCCGCGGATGTCGAGTTCGGCGGTGATCGCGCGCGCCATCGGCACCGCCACGTCCCCCGGCGGCAGCAGGCCGACCAGGACGAGGGTGGCCGCCGGTCCCAGCCCCGCGACCGCGGAGGCGAAACCCCGGGGGGACCCGGAGGACTCGAAACCGACGTCGGCGCGGACGGCGGCGATCGCCTCGCCGTCGGTGGCGACGATCCCGCGGTCCGCGCCCAGGGCGAGCGCCCGCTCGACCGCGGAGGCGTGCAGGTCGGTGACGACGACCTCCCCGGCCCCGGCGCGGCGCAGCACCGCCACGACCAGCAACCCGATGGGCCCGCAGCCGACCACCAGGACCCGGCGGCCGGTGACGTCCCCGGCGCGGGCGACGGCGTGCCAGGCCACCGCGGCGGGTTCGGCGACGGCGGCGGTGCGCAGCGGCAGCCCCTCGGGCACGACCCGCAGCTTCTCCGCGGCGACCGCGAACCGGCCGGTGAACGCGCCGTCGGTGTGCGGGACGCGCGCGGCGCTGCCCAGGTACGTCCCGGCCGGGGACAGGTTCGGCCGCCCGGGCGGGTGCGGGGCGTGCGGGTCGAGGGTGCCGGCGGGGTGCACGGCGACGGGCGTCCCGGCGGCCGGGCCCGACCCGTCGGCGGCGGCGCGCTCGACGACGCCCACGACCTCGTGCCCCAGCACCATCGGGGCGCGCAGGACCGACTCCCCCGCCGCGCCGTGCGAGACGTAGTGCAGGTCGCTGCCGCACACCCCGCCGTAGGCGATCGCGACGAGCGCCTCGTGGGCGGCGGGTTCGGGCGCGGGGCGGTCCTCGACGCGCAGGTCCCCCACGCCGTGCACGACGACGGAGGGGTTCACGGCGGGGTCCACGGCGGGGTTCACAGGACCGCCAGCATGCCGCCGTCGACGTGCAGGGTCTGCCCGTTGACGAAGTCCGAGGCGTCGGAGGCGAAGAACAGCAGCGCGCCGTGCAGGTCCTCGGTCCGCCCCCAGCGGCCCGCGGGGGTGCGCCCCTCGACCCACCGGCTGAACTGCTCGTCGGCGACGAGGGCCGCGGTGAGCTCGGTGGCGAAGTACCCCGGGCCGATGGCGTTGACCTGGACGCCGGACCCGGCGAGGTCGGCGCACATGCCCTTGGTGAGCATCTTCAGCCCGCCCTTGGTGGCCGAGTAGGGCGCGATGCCGGGGCGCACGACCTCGCTCTGCACGGACAGGATGTTGATGATCTTCCCGCGGCCGCGGTCGCGCATGCGCCGGCCCACCGAGCGCGCCACGTAGAACGCGCTGGTGAGGTTCACGTCGAGCATCCGCTGCCAGTCGGCGTCGGAGAACTCGGTGAACGGGGCGCGCTGCTGCATGCCGGTGTTGTTGACGAGGACGTCCAGCGCGAAGCCGTCCGCCTCGAGCCGCCCGACGGCGGACTCCACGGCCGCGGAGTCGGTGACGTCGAAGGCGCACCCGAGGGCCCGGCCGCCGGAACCGCCGTCCGCGGCGAGCCCGGTCAGCTCCCCGGCGACGGTGTCGGCGACGGCCTGGTCGCGGCCGTTGACGACGACGGTCGCCCCGGCGCGCACCAGGCCCTCGGCCAGGGACCGGCCGATGCCGCGGGTGGAGCCGGTGACCAGCGCGACCCGGCCGGTGACGTCGAACAGCGCGCTCACCAGCCCCTCCCCCGCGGGCCGGTCGTCGGGTCCTCGGTCTCCGGGCGTCGTGGGGTCCGCACGGGTCGATGGTGGTGCGTCCGGCGCGGCGGCGCTCGGCGAGACCCGGCGCAGCGCGCCAGGACCGGCGATCAGCTCGACGGCCGCGGGCTGCGCGCCGGGGGACGGACCGCCTCCCGGTGGCGTCGCACCGCTGGGGACCGGCCCGCGGGACGGCGCTGCACCGGCCTCACGAACTCCGCAGGTGCGCGACCGCGCTACGGCTCACCAGGGACCAGTCCCCACCCGGGCCGAACTGCACGACCGCGTCGCTGACGCTGTCGACGACCATGCCCCGCTGCTGCGCCTGCGCCCTCAGGTCGACCTCCAGCGCGGCTGCGGTGTCCAGGTTCGTCGCACCTCCGGCACCGCTGCGGATGACGCGGGTGACGGTGAAGGTCGTCTGCTGGCCCATCGGCGGACTCCTGAGTCGTGGTCGGGATCACCGGGAGGTCGAGTTCTCGTCGCTGCGCGCTCCAGCGCACCGTTCCAGCGCACCGTTCCAGCACGGGACGCCTCGCCCGCCGCCGCGCCCTGACGGGGCGGGCGCAGCCGTGGCGTCACCGGCTCACGACCCCGCACCTCGCCGCGGGGAGCGGCGCAGGTCGTCCACCCTGCGCCGTTCGTCGTCCTGCCGGGTTTCCTCGACGTCCCACTCGTCGGTCGTCGACCTGTCGCTGAGAGCGGTGAGGCACTCGCGGCACACCGCCCGCCCGTCCCACACCGTCACCGCCTCGACCTCCGGGCCTCCCCGCAGGAAGTGCTCGGCGCAGAGCAGGCTCATCTGCGCGCCCCCCGGTCGTCCGCCGGGTCCCGGGGGCGGTCCGGTGGGGACGCGGACGGCCTCCGACGTGGCACGGGGGTGATCGCGGTCACGGTTCCTCCTCCGTCAGCGGCGGGTCAGTCGAGGTAGTCGCGCAGGATGCTGGAGCGCGAGGGGTGGCGCAGCTTCGACATCGTCTTGGACTCGATCTGGCGGATCCGCTCGCGGGTCACGCCGTAGACCTTGCCGATCTCGTCGAGCGTCTTGGGCCGGCCGTCGGCCAGGCCGAAGCGCATCGAGACCACCCCGGCCTCGCGCTCGGACAGCGTGCCCAGGACCGAGTGCAGCTGCTCCCGCAGCAGGGTGGAGGTGACCGCGTCCAGGGCGTTGACCGCTTGCGCGTCCTCGATGAGGTCACCGAACTGGGAGGCACCGTCCTCGCCCAGCGGGGCCTGCAGCGAGATCGGCTCGCGGCCGTGCTTCCGCACCTCGGCGACCTTCTCCAGGGTCATGTCGAGCTCCTCGGCGAGCTCCTCCGGAGTGGGCTCGCGGCCCAGGTCCTGCAGCATCTGCCGCTGGACGCGGCCCAGCTTGTTGATGACCTCGACCACGTGCACCGGGATGCGGATGGTGCGGGCCTGGTCGGCCATCGCACGGGTGATGGCCTGGCGGATCCACCACGTCGCGTACGTCGAGAACTTGAAACCCTTGGTGTAGTCGAACTTCTCGACCGCGCGGATCAGGCCGAGGTTGCCCTCCTGGATGAGGTCCAGGAACAGCATCCCGCGGCCGGTGTACCGCTTGGCCAGCGAGACGACCAGACGCAGGTTGGCCTCGACCAGGTGGCTGCCGGCCGCCCGGCCGTCCTGCACGATCCACCACAGCTCGCGCCTGAGCACCGGGTCGACGTCGTCGCCGGCGTGCAGCTTCTCCTCGGCGAACAGCCCGACCTCGATGCGCTGAGCGAGTTCGACCTCCGAGGCGGCGGTCAGCAGGGGCACCCGGCCGATCAACCGCAGGTAGTCCCTGACCGGGTCCCCCGTGGCACCGGCGGTGGTGAGCTGCGCGGCGGGTTCCTCGCTCTCCTCGCCGGCACCGCCGCCGTCGACGGTCCCACCGTCCCCGTCCGGGACGCTGCGCGAACGGGCCACCCGGCTCGCGGGCACCACCCGGGCCGGGGGCCGGGCGCCGCCGGTCTGCACCGCGGCCCCCACGAGCCGCAGGTCGTCCCTCGTGCCGGGTACCGCGGCCACGCCGGTCGTGGGGAACGTCCCCGGGATCTTCTCGAGGGTGGGTGTGGAGGACATGTGCGGCCCTTCGTCGCGGGTGTGGTGCCGGACCGTGCTGGAACCTCTCACCGCGACGTGCTCGACAGCCGTGGGACGTGGGTGCTGCGTGAGCCCCGACACCGCACGAACACGGCGTCCCCGATACCGCTATCAGACCACAGAACCAGCCGAGATCAGCACGATCGCCCTCCGCACCGTCGACGAGCCGGACCGGCGGCGTCCACCGGCTCCCCCGCGGTCGCTCCCGGGGGCAGACTGGCGCGGTGGACGGACGAGGAGCAGGAGGGGCGCTGGGCATCGCCGACGCGGCGGCCCGGCTGGGGATCACCGCGCACACCCTGCGCTACTACGAGGCGGCCGGGTTGCTGGTGGCCCCGCCGGAGCGGGACCAGGCCGGCCGCCGCTGGTACACCGACGACCACCTGCGCTGGATCGAGATGGTGCGGCGGTTGCGGGCCACCGGGATGCCGGTGCGGGGGGTGCGCGCCTACGCGGAGCTGTGCCGGGCGGGGGCGGGCAACGAGGAGGCGCGGCTGACGCTGCTGCACGCCCACCGCGACCAGGTGCGCGCCCAGCTCGCCGAGGTCGCCGCCCACCTGGAGGCCGTCGAGGGGAAGATCGCGCTGTACGAGGGGACGCGGGCCGTCCCCGCTTGACTTCGAGCGCGCTCGAAGACGCAGGCTCAGGGGCATGACCGCATCCCCGTCGGCAGCCCTGCCGACCCGCGTCCTGGGCAGCGCCGGCCACGGCACCGCCCTCACCGTCTCCGCCCTCGGCCTCGGCTGCATGGGCATGAGCGAGTTCTACGGCGCCGGCGACGAGCAGGAGTCGACCGCCACGATCGGCGCCTTCCTCGACGCCGGCGGCACGTTCCTCGACACCGCCGACATGTACGGCCCCTTCACCAACGAGGAACTCCTCGGCCGCGCGATCTCCGGCCGCCGCGACGACGTGGTGCTCGCCACGAAGTTCGGCAACGAGCGCCGCCCCGACGGGACCCGCCGCGTCAACGGGACCCCCGAGTACGTGCGCGCGGCGTGCGACGCCAGCCTGCGGCGCCTCGGCGTCGACCACGTCGACCTCTACTACCAGCACCGCGTCGACCCCACCGTCCCCGTGGAGGAGACGTGGGGCGCGATGGCCGGGCTCGTCGCGGCCGGGAAGGTCCGCCACCTCGGCATCAGCGAGGCCGCCCCGGACACGATCCGCCGCGCGCACGCCACCCACCCGGTGACGGCCGTGCAGACGGAGTGGTCGCTGTGGACGCGCGACGTCGAGGAGAACGGCGTCCTGGCGACGGTGCGGGAACTCGGGATCGGGTTCGTGCCGTACTCCCCGCTGGGACGCGGTTTCCTGTCCGGCGCGATCCGCAGCGTCGACGACCTCGCCGAGGACGACTTCCGCCGCGCCAACCCCCGGTTCCAGGGGGAGAACTTCCAGCGCAACCTCGAACTCGTCGACGAGGTGCGTTCCCTGGCCGCCGACCGCGGCGTCACCGCCGGGCAGGTGGCGCTGGCGTGGCTGCTCGCGCAGGGCGGCGACGTCGTGCCGATCCCCGGCACCAAGCGCCGCGGCTACCTCGCGGAGAACCTGGCCGCCGTGGACGTGGAACTGACGCCCGCCGACCTCGCCCGCCTCGACGCGGTCCTGCCGGTGGGGGTGACGGCCGGGGACCGCTACCCGGACATGTCGTCCGTGCACCGCTGAGCGGCGGCGGGCCGCAGCACCACCGCCGCAGCGCTACTGCCGCAGCCCCCGCTCCCGGCGCTCCACGACCGGGGCGTTCGAGACCCGCGCCGTCACCGCCGCCTCGAACGTCCCGGCCCGCCCGGTGCTGCTGAGCAGCGTCGCCGCGGAACCGTCCAGCGGCTGACGCCACACCTGGGTGTCCTGGAAGGCGCCGTCGGCCGACGGCAGCGACCGGCCCGCGACGACCACCGAGACGCCGTCGCCGGAGGCCAGCACCTGCTCGACGAACTCCGGGGGGTCGGCCAGGTCCCGCACCACCGCACCCGCGCGGTCCACCACGACCAGCCGGCGCTCGGTCGGCGTCGTCCGGACCACGGCGACCGACTCGCCGCCGGGCAGGGCGGCGGCGAAACCCTCCCCCGCACCCGGCGTCACGACCTGCCGGGCCGCGCGCGAGGCCACGTCCACCAGCACCAGGTCCCCGCCCTCGGGCGTCGGCCGGGTCAGCACGACCGTCGAGGAGTCGGAGGAGAAGCTCAGCCCGGCGGTGTCCTGCGCCCCCGCCACCACCTGCTGGCGGCCGGTCGCGACGTCCGCGACGACGAGCTGCGCCGGCGACGCGGCGCACACGTCGGCGCCGCGCTCGCGCCACGCCACCGTCGCGCCGTCCGGGGAGAACGTCAGGTCGCCGGCCGTGGGGGCGACCGTCCCCGCGGTCCGCCGCGTCCCGTCCGGCGCCTCCAGCACCAGGTCCGGCCGCACGAGCCGGTCGTCGGTCGTGCAGTCCGCCGGCGCCCAGTCCGGGCGGTGGAACCACGCGAGCGTGCCGTCCGGCCCCCACGCCAGGGACCGGGAGTCCCCGTCGGGGTCGAGGTCGCGGCGCTGCGACCCGTCGGCGGCCGCGACGTGGGCGCGGCCCAGGTCGTCACCGCCGTAGGAGATCCAGGCGATCCGGCCCCCGTCGGGCGACCAGCTCGCGTCGTACGGCGCGCCGTCGGCGATGCGCCACTGCCGCCCGGTCGCGGTGTCCACCGCGTCGAGCCCCTCCACCCGGTCCGCGGAGACCCCCGGGTAGGCCAGCAGCGGACCGGTCGCCGTGGCGGCCGAGGCCGCCGGGGCGGTGGTCACCAGACCCGCGGTCAGGACGGCGACGCCCAGCGTCCCCACGATCGTGCGCACGGAATCCCCCCGGTTCGGCAGACCCCCATCCCACCAGGTCCGCGGCCGGGTCGCGGGGATTTCGCCCGGTCCGGCGATCCCCCACCGCGACCGGCGGGGGGAGTCAGACCCCCAGGGCGGCCTCGAACACCGCGCGGTGCCGCCGCACGTACCCGGCGTCGGCGAGGTAGAGGCGGTCGTGGCCGTCGGCGACGTGGGCGGCGAACGCGGCGCTGCCCTCCGCGGCCCGGGCGTGCATGAACCGCACCAGCCCGTCCAGGTGGTCGAGCACCGCGTCCAGCAACCCGGCCCGGTCGCCCGGCCCGGCCCCGTACGCGGCGCAGAACCGCGCCAGCCGCTCGGCCTGCTCCCCCGTCCCGGGCCGCACCCCCGGGTTCGCCGGGTCCGACAGCGGGACCCACCGGTAGGCCGCACCGCCGAGGTCGGTCAGCCGCGGGCCCGGCCGCGCGGTGTCGAAGTCGATGAGGCCCACGACGCGCTCGCCGTCCAGGACGCAGTTGTGCGGGGCGACGTCGCCGTGGCAGACGACCTCCACGGGTTCGGCCACCGGGAACATCCAGCCCTCGCGCGGCAGGCCGGCCGCGAACGGCGCCGTCGCGTCGTGGTACCGGCGCAGCAGCTGCGCCGCGCCGGCCAGCGCCGGCGCCGAGGCCGCCGCGTCGGTCACCGGGTAGTTCGACACCTGCCCGGGCAGGAACTCCAGGACCTCCCGGTCCCCGTCGAGCCCCAGGAACCGCGGCACCCCCGCGAAACCCCCCAGCCGGCGCAGCAGGTCGTGGACGCGGGGGCTGTGCGGGCCCGTGGGGCGCCGCACCGTCGCGCCCACCCGCACGACCTCGTTGACCCCGCCACCGGTGAGGACCTCCTCGTCGCCCACCCCCTCGTTCACAGCGGCAGCACGCAGGTCGGGGACCCGACCTCCACCTCGGACCGGTCGGCCACCGCGAGGTCGTCGTCGAGGGCGAGGTGGACGACCCGGTCGGAGTCCTGCGCCGCGACGTACAGGTGACGGCCCACGACGGCCACGTGCCGCGGGTTCGCGGCCCCGAGCGGCACGTCGCGCACCGGGCGGGCCACCCCGCCCGCGACCTCGTGCAGCGTGAGGACGTCGGCGCCGCGGTTGGCGACGACCAGCCCCCACGGCGCGACGGCGATCTCCGACGGGTACGTGCGCGAGGGCCCGGGGGCGCCGGCCAGGGCCGGGGCCACCACGGGGTCGCCCAGCCGCCCGTCGCGCACGGTCAGGGACGTGACGGTCGCGTCGAGCTCCCCCGCCACGAACAACCGCCCGTCGCGGTGCGCGGTGTGCCGGGGCCCGCTGCCGGGCGCCAGCCGCAGCACCTGCGCGGGCTCGGCCTCGACGCCACCGCCGCGCAGCTCGTGCACGCGGACCTCGTCGGTGCCCAGGTCGCACACCGCGACGGAACTCCCCAGCCGCCGCACCGAGTGCGGGTGCGAGGCCTCCTGGCGTTCGGGGTCCGGCCCGGAGCCGTTGCCGCGCAACGTGGCGCGCAGACCGGACACCACCCCGTCGCGCAGCTCGACGACCCCCGCGCCACCGCCGTAGTTCGCCACGAGCAGCAGGTCCCCCACCACCTCCAGGTGGCACGGGGACGACCCGCCGCTGGGCGCCTCGCCCAGCAGTTCCCAGCGCTCGCCGTCGACGCGGAACGTGGAGACCAGCCCCTCGTCGAGCTCGTGCGCGGCGTGCACGAGACCGCCGGCCCCGGCGGCCAGGAACGACGGCGAGGGGCGGTCGGCGACCACCACGGGCCGGCCCGGCCGGCCCGTGCGCAGGTCGCGCGGCAGGAGCGTCACCCCGGCACCGCGCCCACCGGTGGCGGGGGTGTAGGAACCGACGGCGAGCAGGGACGGACCGGTCGCGGCAGGGGTCACGACGGTCATCGTGCCGCACCCGCCCCGGCCGCGCCGCCGAGTTCCCCCCCCCCCCCCCCCCCCCGCGGGGGGGCCCGGCCCCCCGGCGGGGCCGGGGCGGGGCGGCTCGGGCTAGAAAACCAGCTCAACCCCTCCGGGGACGAG